>JBEKFT010000239.1:0-3915 GCA_050013175.1 Verrucomicrobiota bacterium | reverse complement strand
CTTTCTCTCCACATGACGTTGAACGAGCAGATGACGAACCTGGCAAAACAGGCCAGGACCGCCTCCCGCCAGATCGCCAAACTGACGGCCGCGGAAAAGAACGCTTGTTTGTTGGCCATGGCCGAGGCGGTCGAGAAAAATGCCGCCGCCCTTATCCAGGCCAATGCGCTGGATATGGAAGCCGGAGCAAAATCGGGACTTTCGCCTGCGATGCTGGACCGGCTCAAGCTCGACGACAAACGCATTCTGGCAATCGCCCGGGGCCTGCGCGAAGTGGCCGCCTTGCCGGATCCGGTCGGGAGAATCCTCGACGAACGGGTCCGCCCCAACGGGCTGAAGCTCCAGAAAATCAGCACCCCCATCGGCGTGGTCGTCATCATCTACGAGTCGCGCCCCAACGTCACCGCGGACGCCGCCAGCCTTTGTTTCAAGTCCGGCAACGCCACGATTTTGCGGGGCGGCAAGGAGGCCATGAACTCGAACCGGACAATCGCGCGGATCATGATTGAGGCCGGGAAACGGGCGCTGGCAGCGTTCCCCGAACACGCCGTGCAGGTCGTGCCGGTGCCGGACCGGGAAGCCATTCCAATCCTGCTGTCCCTCACGCAATACGTGGACCTGTGCATGCCGAGAGGGGGCGAAGGCCTGATCCGCGCCGTGGCCGAGTGCTCGAAAGTGCCGGTCATCAAACATTACAAGGGCGTCTGTCACGTCTATGTGGATGCGGATGCCGACCTGGCCATGGCCGGGCAAATCGCCATGAACGCCAAAGTGCAGCGGCCTGCCGTCTGCAACGCCATGGAAACCCTGCTCGTGGACCAGGCTGTCGCCGCGCAGTTCCTCCCCGCAATCGCCGGGCAACTGGACGAGAAACGCGTCGAGTTGAGATGCGACCCCCGCGCGCTGGCGCTTCTCGGTCCGCAGAGCGCAAACCGCAAATCCCGAATCAAGCCCGCCGCCGAACAGGATTGGTTCACCGAATACAATGATTACATTCTGAACGTGCGCGTGGTGGACGGCGTCGCCCAAGCCATCGATCACATCAATCATTACGGCTCGGCGCATTCGGACAGCATCGTCACGAAGAACGAGTCGCACGCGAGGCAGTTTCTCCAGGAAGTGGACTCCGCCGCCGTTTATTGGAACGCCTCGACGCGGTTCACCGACGGCGGAGAATTCGGCATGGGCGCCGAAATCGGCATCAGCACGGACAAAATCGGCGCGCGCGGCCCGATGGGGCTGGAGGAGTTGACGAGTTACAAGTGGATCGGGATCGGCAACGGACAAGTTCGAACCTGATCCGGATCCGCATTTGTAATCTCATGGAAAGCCCTCCCCATACTTCCTCCGCCCCGGATGACGCGGAACGCGCCCGCCGGGTTCACAGCCAGTTGCCGGCCCAGGGGCTCTTCGCCGGCCACCAATGGCGCATCTCCCCCACTCCCTTCCGCCTCGGGCCGAAGCTGGCCACAGAGCTGGACTCGCTCGGACGCGTGCTGTTGCAGTTCTATCGCGCGGTCAATCTCCTCTATCGCAAGAGTGTGGAAGGCAAGCAACCCGAATGGATCGCCCGGTGGCTGAATATCGGCAAACCGCGTGAGCTGATCGAGCTGCAGGGCTCGGCCGCCTGGAAAAACGAAGTGCCGCGGGTCATCCGGCCCGACTTGCTCATCACCGAACAGGGCATCAGCGCGACGGAACTCGATTCGGTGCCCGGCGGCATCGGGTTGACGGCCTGGTTGAACCGGATGTACTCCACGCTCGAGGCGGACGGTGAATCGTTCGAAGTCATTGGAGGCCCCGACGGAATGGTGCGCGGGTTTGAGTCCATTTTCGGCGACGCCGCGCATGTCCACATCATCGTGTCGGAAGAGGCGGCCACCTACCGTCCCGAGATGGAATGGCTGGCGGGACAGATCCAGGGCTCACGATTCAAGGTTCAGCCCCCGACGTTCGGAGATTTCGCCGACGGCGACGCGGTTTACCGCTTTTTCGAACTGTTCGATGCACCCAACGTGCCGAACGCGGCGAGGATTTTTGAACTTGCCTCAGCCGGCCGGATTCGGCTGACGCCACCGCCGAAGCCGATTTTTGAGGAAAAGATGTTGTTTGCGTTGTTGTGGAACCGCAATCTTGAGGGCTTCTGGCGACAGGAACTCGGGGAAGGATTCTTCAACCGGCTGCTGCAGCTCACGCCCTACACCTGGCTCGTGGATCCGCATCCCCTGCCGCCGCAGGCGGCGATTCCGGAACTGAACCTCACCGACTGGCATCAGCTCAAGACGCTGTCGCAGAAGCAGCGCGATCTGGTCTTGAAGGTGTCGGGCTTCTCCGAGCACGCGTGGGGAGCCCGCGGCGTTTACATCGGCAGCGATCTTTCCCACTCGGACTGGTCGGCCGCGGTGGACCAGGCGGTGGCCGGGTTTGGCAGCTCGCCGTTCGTCCTGCAGCGTTACGAGAAGCCCGTTCTTGTGGAAGCCGCGTGGTTTGACTTCGATCGCAACCAATTGGTGCCGATGAAGGCGCGCGCTCGTCTGTGCCCTTACTACTTTGTGGCGGGAGAAGGCGATGCGGCCCGCGCGCAATTGGGCGGTGTGCTGGCCACCCTGTGTCCGCCGGACAAAAAGATCGTTCATGGCATGCCGGAAGCCATCTTTGCGCCCTGCTCGATCTGAATTGGGAGACCGAGAATACCGCGCGAAAGCACTTGCGCCGGTGCAAAGCTGGTGCATTATCTTAATCCGCACTTGGATCGCGGGGTGGAGCAGCCCGGTAGCTCGTCAGGCTCATAACCTGAAGGTCGTAGGTTCAAATCCTACCCCCGCAACCATTTTAGGCTCATAATCCCGCCGGGGCGGGATCGTAGGTTCAAATCCTGCCCCCTGCGAATCGGAAAACCAGGTCATGGGTAAAACGTATCAGGTTTACGTTCTTGAGAATTTGACCGGGCAATTCTATATCGGCTTGAGCGAAAACCCTGCTGCCCGCTTGGAACAACACAACACTGGAATCTCCCGATGGACACGTCACCGTGGACCATGGGCCTTGGTCTGGCAAAGCAGCCGTTTGAGTCTGAGCGACGCTCGCAAACTGGAGAACAAGCTCAAGCGACAGAAAGGTGGCCACGGCTTTTATCAACTGACCGGCCTGATCACACAGTCAGGCTCATAATCCCGCCGGGGCGGGATCGTAGGTTCAAATCCTGCCTTCGCAACCCATTGAGATGCCCGTTGGTCCCCGGGAGCCCCGGCTTCCCCGTTCCCCGGTGCCCGCGCACTTCGATGTCCCTTTAGTGTCTTCACATGTCCTGAACTTGGGTAGAAATCCCAATGGATTGGAGTTAAATAAATCAATCGCTCGTTTCGTGGCAGTTCCGGCGGAATGGCCGTATCAATCGTGAAAGCCGTGCGGACGCGGCGCGGTGGCATTGCCTCCTTTCGAGTTCAAGCAAAACCAAACGGCCTGAATCACGGTTAACATTGTGGAAACCACATCCGCTTCCCGGACCAAAACGATCCTCCTGGTCGATTATAACGACACGTGTCGGATCACCACGAAATGGTTTCTGATGAATTTCGGCTATGCGGTGGACTCGGTGCCCAACGCTGAGGAAGCCCTCGCTCTTTTCGATCCAGAGATCCATGACCTGGTGATCACTGACAACTCGATACTGGGAATGACCGGAGCGGAGATGGCCCAGGTGATCAAAATGCGATCCCCCTCCACTCCCGTGATGATGTACAGCGGCTCGACGCCCGAGGACCGCTCCTGCCTGGATCTCGTGATCGAAAGGCCGGCGCACATTTTGGCGGTGAAGGAAGCAGTGGAGAGAATTCTCGCAGAACCCCAATCTGCGGCGCTCCAGACGGATTGATTCAGAGCCTGGGCGAGCCAGGATATCGGCCACCGTCGGAC
>JBEKFT010000238.1:0-3922 GCA_050013175.1 Verrucomicrobiota bacterium | reverse complement strand
GTGCTTTACCACGCGGCCGAGCGTCTTTCGCAACCGACAGACCCAGTCCCGGACCTGCATTTCGTGTCGAGAAAAACGGCCGCGTTGCTCTCTCTGCCACTCCCGGCAGGAAGCCCTCCCCGTTGTCGCGGAAGTCAATGACCGCTTCGGCTCGTGCACCTGGAGTTTCAACCACGGTGCAGCGAGCTTTGAAGCTTGAGTTCGATTTGGTGCGCACGAGAGGACTTGAACCTCCAACCCTTTCGGGACCAGATCCTAAGTCTGGCGCGTCTGCCATTCCGCCACGTGCGCAGCCAGGCCAGAATGCCTTATTGACTCGATTTCCGCAATCGGGTTGTTGTCTTTTTGCGGGTGAAACCGCTTCCTCTGTTCGCTCTACATTGACAGGGTTCTCGCTCTCGCTTTTCACTGGCAAGGTCCCGTCCCGCAGATCAAACCGATGAAAGCGACCATGTCGATAGCCGCATGACGTTCGACCGGCGGCACAGCGAGCTGGAGGCTCGCCGCTCTGGGCCGCCTCGTGTTACCTGGTGGCTGCCTGATCCATGTGCTGAACGCGACGGACACAGCTCAATAAAAAAACTCGCCAGTCAGCGTCGCAAACCGCGATAATCAGTGTTGGACATGAAAAGGTCAGACGAACATCCCGACCACGGGATCCATCACGTTTCTTTAAGCTGTTTTGCGGCGGGGTTGATTGCACTGTTCCTGCCGTTGTTGTCACAGGCGCAAACCAATGCCGCCGCCACTGTCACGAATCTGCCGGTCTGGATCACCCGCCCGCTCTCGCTGGTGGATGCACTGAACCTTTCCCTCCAGCAGAACAGCTCGATTCGGGAGGCCCGGGCCGACCTTGAGGCCACCTACGGCCTCGTGGTCCAGACGCGGGCGGTGGTGCTGCCCAAGGTCCGAACGACGGGGAATTACACTGACACGGACCCCTCGGACATCGATACGTTCCCTTTTTCGGGCGGCGCCTCCACCGGCGGCTCCACGTTCGTTCAAGCCCATCAGAACTGGCGGGCGGACATTCAGATCGTCCAATCGGTTTACGAGGGTGGACGCATCGGATCGGCTCTGCGCGCCGCGAGGCTGACGAAAGAACAGGCGTTGCTCCAGTATCAAACCGCTATTGCCGACACGCTCGTGTCCACGCGTGTGGCCTATTACGATGTGCTCCTGGCCGCGCAGCAGATTGTCGTCCACGAAGCTTCGGTCGATCTGCTCAGCCGGGAGCTTGAAGACCAGCAGCACCGGTTTGAGGCGGGCACCGTGCCGCGCTTTAACGTGCTGCGCGCGGAAGTGGCGGTGGCCAACGAACGGCCCGCCTTGATCCGCGCGCGCAACGATTCCCGCATCGCCAAAAACAACCTTTCCAACCTCCTGGGCTACAACCTGCCCAGGGCCGTCTGGGAGGACATCCCCCTGCAATTGGTCGATGGTCTCCAGGCGGAGCCTTACTCGATCGAACTGCCGGCCGCCATCGAGCAGGCGTTGGAACGGCGCACGGAACTCGGCGCCCTGCGGAAACAGGAACAATTGCAGCGCGAAAACGAGATCAATGCCAGCTCCGGCTACAAGCCCAGCGTCCAGCTTTTTGCCGGGTACGACGTCCACAACTACCAGTTCGCGGACGATCCGGGCCGCGACATCCGGGGCTGGAACGCCGGCGCGCAAATGAGCTGGGACATTTTCGACGGCCTCCTCACGCGCGGCAAGGTGCTGCAGGCCCGCGCACAACACGACCGGTCCAAGGCCGAGCTCGAAGACACCAGCCGCCGCATCGAACTGGAAGTGCGCACCGCCTATTCCACCTTCATCGAAGCCCGTGAAGTCCTCGAGTCGCAGGAGAAAGTGCAGGAGGAAGCCGAGGAAGCCCTGCGCCTGGCACGCGCCCGCGCGGACGCGGGCACAGGCACCCAACTGGATGTTCTCGACGCGGAAACCTCCCTCACCCAGGCCCGCACCACCCAGGTCCAGGCCCTGCACGATTACGCCACCGCCCGCGCCCGGCTCGAGCGCGCCACCGGCCAGGACATGATGGCCGTGGCCGCAAAATAGACCAAATTGTCAATGGGTCGGACCCCTCTGGTCGGCCCTCGTAGCCGCCAATGTGAATTGGCGGATCCCCCCAGCAGCAACGATGTCCGCCAATTCACATTGGCGGCTACGAAGTGGCGGGTCAGTGGTACTCCTGCAGCGTCCGGACGCCGTAACCCGACTTCTTCAAGGCGGCAATGCCGAGCGCCGCGGCTTTCGCGCCGCTCAGGGTCGTCATGATGGGCGTGCCGGTGTAAACGGCCGTCGTGCGGATTTTCACTTCGTCGGCGCGGGGGGCCTGGCCGGACGGCGTGTTGATGACGAGCTGGATTTGCTTGTTCTTGAGCAGGTCAATCGCGTTGGGACGGCCCTCCTGCAGCTTGAAAATCCGCTGCACTTTCAATCCGGCCTTCTCCAGCACCGCGGCGGTGCCGCTGGTGGCAATCAATTCGAATCCCAGCGCGGCGAAGCGCCGGGCGACCGCCGCCGCCTCCACCTTGTGGGCGTTGCTCACGCTGATGAACACCCGGCCGCTCAAGGGCAATGCCGCGCCCGCGGCCATTTGCGACTTTGCGTAGGCAATCCCCAGGTCGGCATCGAGGCCCATCACTTCGCCCGTCGAACGCATTTCGGGTGAGAGCAGGATGTCCTGGCCGTGAAAACGGTTGAAAGGGAAAACCGACTCCTTGACCGCCCAGTACTGCGGCCGGATTTCCCGGGTGAACCCGAGCTCCTTCAATGTTTTCCCGGCCATCACCTTGGCGGCCAGCTTCGCCAGCGGAACGCCGATGGCCTTGCTGACAAATGGTACGGTGCGCGATGCGCGCGGATTGACCTCCAGGCAATAGACCGTCTCGCCCTTCACCGCATACTGCACGTTCATCAGGCCGATCACCTTCAATTCACGCGCCATCGCGTGCGTGTACCCGCGCATCGTTTCCAGAACGCCGTCCGAAAGCGAATGCGGCGGCAGCACCATCGCGGCGTCCCCGGAATGCACTCCCGCAAACTCGATGTGCTCCAGCACCCCGCCCATCACAATCGTGCCCTCATCGGGACTCGAAAACCGGCCCGCGTCCGCAATGCAATCCACGTCCACCTCCGTCGCATCCTCGAGGAACTTATCGACGAGCACCGGGCGCTCGGGGGAGGCCTCGACGGCGAAGCGCATGTAGTGCTGGAGTTCCGCGTCCGAATACACGATCTGCATCGCGCGGCCGCCGAGCACGAAGCTGGGACGGACGAGAATCGGATACCCGAGCGTCCTGGCCACCGCCAGCGCCTCGGCTTCGTCGGTCGCGATGCCGTTCGGAGGCTGGGGAATGTTCAGCTTGCGCAACATCGCCGCGAAAAGCTTGCGGTCCTCGGCGATCTCGATCCCCTGCGGCGAAGTACCGATGATATTGACGCCGTTTTTCTGCAGCTCGAGCGCAAGGTTCAGCGGTGTCTGGCCGCCGAACTGGGCGATCGCGCCCCAGCATTTCTCCCGCTCGTAAATGTGCAGCACGTCCTCCAGCGTCAGCGGCTCGAAATAGAGCTTGTCGCTCGTGTCGTAGTCGGTCGAAACCGTCTCCGGATTGGAATTGACCATCAGGGTCTCGAATCCGTCCTCCTTGAGCGCGAAGGCCGCATGCACGCAACAATAGTCGAACTCGATGCCCTGGCCGATGCGGTTCGGTCCGCCGCCCAGAATCATCACCTTCTTCTTGCCGGACGGCCGGACTTCGTCATCCCCCCGGTCGTACGTCGAGTAGTAATAGGGGGTGTAGGCTTCAAATTCGGCGGCGCAGGTGTCCACCAGCCGGTAGCTGGGGATCAGGCCCAGCCGCTTTCGCTCCGCGCGGACCGCCTCCTCCGTCCGGCCCGTCAAATGAGCGATCTG
>JBEKFT010000237.1:0-3934 GCA_050013175.1 Verrucomicrobiota bacterium | reverse complement strand
GCCCATTCAGTTTCACTTCCTAAATCGGCGGTGGAAGACTCAAGGGGAATGAGTATCCAATATCAGAGCCGACCCATTTTCGGGAGCTAAACTGCTACCACGCTGCGAATTGCGGCCATAATGGACGATTGCGGAATCCTCTGAAGTCGTGTCACACGGAAGTCCTCGCTGGCGGGTTGCGTTTGTGGCACAGTCCGGTCGTGCCCTATCGCCCCAGGAAGTCCAAAAAGGCCAGCCCCAAACCGGGAGCATTGGAAAGCGTCCAGTTCCGCGCCGATCAATTCTCCGATCTCCGCCGCCGGGACATGAACACCCGCTCGACCTTGTCCCGTCTGCGCAACCGGAAATCAGATTTGAAGTAGAATGATGACGGGAGACGCCGCCAAAATCACAGTTGGCCCGCTGCTGGATTGGTTGCTGCGGAAGCATCCTGAATCGCCGAAGACGCGGGCCAAACAATGGATTCTGGCGGGGCGCGTGAGCGTGAATGGCGTGGTCCTTCGCAAACCCCATCAGCCAATCCCGGATCCGGGGGACACGCTGGAATTGCTCGGCCGAAATGCCACCACTCTGGCGTGCGGCTTCGGGTGGCAGATTCATCCCCGCGTCACCGTGCTTTACCTGGATTCCGCTCTCGCTATTGTCAATAAGGGGCCCGGCCTGATCTCGGTGCCCGCACCGAATTGCGAATTGTCCGCCCTCAGCATTCTCGCGGACTTCCTGGCCGGACGACTGAAAGCCCGGGACCGTGGCGTGGCCGGGAGATCATTGCCACCCGCGTATCGCCGGCTCGAACCATTGCCGGTTCATCGTCTGGACCAATATACCAGCGGCGTCTTTTGCATGGCCATGAACCCGGCTGCGCGCGGGCACCTCATCGAGCAGCTCAAGGCGCACACCATGAAGCGGGAATACGTGGCCTTTGTGCAAGGCCGTCCGACGACGCGCACGGGCACCTGGCGGCAATGGCTGCGGTTGAGCGAGGACGAAATGCGTCAGCACATTGTTTCCGAGCCAAAGGCAAAAGCCAGCCTGGCCGAAGCCAGGGAGGCCATTACGCATTATGAAGTCCTCGCAGAATACCCGCTCGCCGACAGCCGGGGCTGCGTCACCAAATTGCGGCTCCGGCTCGAAACCGGCCGGAAACATCAAATCCGCGTCCAGGCAGCCAACGCCGGGCTGCCATTGCTGGGCGACCGCACGTATCATCCGAAATATCGCGCCGAGGGCCACGCCGGTTCACCCGCCGATTTTCCACGACAAGCATTGCACGCGGAAGTCTTGACACTGGAACATCCGGCCCGGCCCGGAACGCGAATGAGCTGGAGAGCCGAATTGCCAAAAGACCTTCGGCAGCTTGAGGCGGCTCTGCGGTCCGGCCGGCTTTAAGCGCATTTCCAATTATGCCGTCGGTGAAATGGATTCGCCTTCTCCCGCTGGAGAAATGAATTGGGGTCGCCCTATAGATGCGACCCCAATGTGCCGATATATGGACTCATGGCTCAAATCACGCACGACGACTGTGCTCTATATCCTGTGAACGCACGATTCATCAGGCAAAGCTCGGCGCTCTGCGGCCTCTTGCTCGCCGTCCCCGCTCTGCGGGTTGCCTTCGAGGAAAGCCTGCCCGCTGCTGATACTCCCGGGACGTATCAGTATGTTGTCCCGGACAAAGTGAATGACGGTTGGGAGACCGCTTCTCTGGCCAGCGAGAACCTCAACGCCGATTTGATCAAGGATTTGTTTGAACGGATTAGCGACGGTACTTACAAGAACATCACCAGTGTCCTTGTCGTCAAAAGCGGCAAGCTCGTCGTCGAAGAGTATTTTCCGCGCCAGGAGGTGTTGGGAGAGCGGCGAGGACGGGTGCTGAAACGGGTTTCGCCACAACAGCTCTATTCCGCGACAAAAAGTGTGACGTCCATTCTGATCGGGCTCGCGATCGAAAAGCATCTGATTCGTGGCGTTGATGAGAAGATTTCTACCTTTTTCCCGGAATACGCAGACATCTTTGCACACGACGGAAAGGACAGGCTTTGCCTGAAGGACTTCCTCACCATGTCGGCGGGCCTGTCCTGGGACGAGTGGGAGTATCCCTATGCCGACGCCCGCAACGATGCTCTCAAGGCACTCCTCAGTCCGGATCCCATCCGCTACCTTCTGGAAAGGCCGTTGGTTGCAGCGCCCGGTGTTCATTTTACCTACAACACTGGTATCTCCGTCGCACTGGGGCAAATCATTTACAAGGTCTCCGGGCTGCGAGCCGACAAGTTTGCCGAGCGCTATCTTTTCGAGCCACTCGGCATTTCGGATTACTACTGGGCGAAACTCCCGGATGATATCGTCGAGACTGGAGGGGGTCTCTTCCTGCGACCACGAGATATGGCCAAGGTCGGCTATCTCTTCTTGAACGGCGGTCGCTGGAAAGGCAGGCAGATCATCAGTGACGAGTGGATCAAGGCATCAACCAGGAATCACGCCGGCTCGGTGCAATTTCCTGCGTGGCTGCAAGCCGCCAACGGCTACGGGTATCAATGGTGGCTCGGCGCCTTGAACGTGGGGATTCGAGACGTGACATTCTATGGCGCACGAGGCCGGGGAGGCCAGTTCATCCTTGTCTTTCCAGACCAGCAGATCGTTGCGGTATTCACCGGCTTGAACGACAACATTTTGATGAACCAGCCGCTGGAAATGTTGCAACGCTACATCCTGCCGGCTGCGCTGCCGCAGCCAGCAAACACCGAACCCAAATGACCGGATTGCCCAACAAACCGGATGCATACTCATGTTTCCCGATCACCAGAACCACGACCCGGGAAACCCCCATACCGCCCATTCTCCCACTTTGATGCGTTACACGGACGACTTCGCCACCTGAAAAAGTGCACTTGTGTCAATACTCAGGACCGACACGTTCCCGTGGCGCGTCACCGTCGCTTCATCGAAAGCACCAGGTGATCAGCGGGGCAAACACGAGGCTCGGCAGATAGTCCGTCACTTCGATCCTCCGGATTTCAAAAATGATCAAGGCAACGCAGAAAATCAGCAGTCCGGCGGTGGCGTTGATTGAATCCACCGCGGCCGCCCCCAGGATCGGCTGCAGAAACCGCGCGCACAGCAAGGTCATGGTGCCTTGGAACACCAGCAGCGGCACGGCCGAGAGCATCACCCCGAAGCCGAACACCGAAGCGAACCCCATCGCCGCCAGGCCATCCATCACGGCCTTCACCAGGAGCGGGTAAATGAATTCGCCCGTCTCGCCGTGGACGGGCAAGCCGCCGCAGACGGCGCCGAGAACGCCCAGCGGCGCGGCGCAAAAGAGTGCCGAGCAGGTCAGGAAACCGTGGGTGAAACGGGCCGGGTCATCCGGTTTGGCCGCGTTGATAGTGCGGCGCGCGAACTGGCCGAGATGGTTGGATGCCTTTTGCAGATGCAAGAGCCGTCCGGCCACTTTCCCCAGTGCCAGCGCCAGGACGACAACGGCGAGTTGTTTGGCGACTTGGAGCGACGGGCCGTTCAGGCTCAGCCAGGTCAGCCGCAGACCGTAGAACACCGTGAAGACTCCCAGGGCGACTTTGAAAACATTCTGGTTCGCAGCCGAGAGCGGCGTCTTCTTCGCCAGCCCGGCCACCCCGCCAAGGACAATGCAGGCCACATTCACAATCGTCCCGATCACGCCCTGACTCAATCATCCCCGGCGTGAACTTCAAAGCCCAAAATGCAGGCCGGGGTGGCGACGGCCGTCGCCACTACCATTTGACTGGCGACGAGCCGTCGCCGCCCCGCCCCGTCCTGGTGCCGCCACTCCCCAATCCTTAGTACATTAAAACATAAATACGATGACGTATTTACTTGCGGCATTTGCGTGATTTTGGGATGAATGCTCTTGCTCATGCGAGCGAGAGTATGTCAAGAATAAGTCCATATTCCATTC
>JBEKFT010000236.1:0-3942 GCA_050013175.1 Verrucomicrobiota bacterium | reverse complement strand
TGCCTTGGGACTGCGGCGGGACGGCATCGAGCTCCTGTCCGCGGCACCCGGGCATGGCGAGGACTGCCAGGGATGCGACGGCCCAGAACCCAATGAATTGAATGTAACCCCGGCGACAGACGTTTGTCATGGCGGTGATGTTAGATATCCAAGAATCCGTTTGGAAACTCAATTCTTGGTTCGACGGGATGCCGCAGCGCACTGGGGGCCGGTCAGGCCCGAACTTCCACAATCTGCCCCTTGAAGACCTCCAGGGCCTTCTGGATGAGCGGATCGTTTTTGAAATCGTCCTTGTTAAAAGGCACGGGTGATGTTTTTGGCTTTGCCGGCGGCTTCACGGCGGCGGAATCGATGTTTGCGGGAACGGCCTTCGGAAGGGCTGCCTTCGGAGCCGGTGCCGGTGCTGGCGCGGACTCGACGGCCGGGGTCGGACGGTTCGCCGGCGCTTCGGCCTTGATGAACTTGAACTGCGTGTTCGGATGCCCGAGTTCGGAGAGCTTCGTCTGCAGGAGCGCGTGATTTCGCGCGTTGTCAACCAAAGCGATATGATCTTCAAATTCCGGATCGAAGCCGATGGTGAACAGATGCCTGGCGAATGAAACGGGGTGGGCATCGAGCAGATAAGACCGGGCAAACGGGCTCGCGCGGCCCACCGATTCAAGCACTTTGGCCCAGAGAGCCTCCAGGTCGGTGTTCGCCGCGGGATCAACGGCGGCCGGCGCGGAGGATCCGGAGATCGGCGGCGGATTCAGTGTCGTCTCCATGGGAGAAGACGTCGCCGGCGGCGCGTCTGCGCCGGCGCCCGCTTCGCCCCGCAATTCCTGCAGTCGCTTGAGCACGGCCTCCAGGCTGGCGGCTTTGCGCGCTTCGATGCATTTCAGCAGCGCCACCTCGAACAGGATCTTTTTCGACGCGGCGTCGCGCAGCCGGATCTCCGCGTCGGTCAGGACGTCCATGATGCGCGTGAGCGTTTCGGGGGCGGCGCCGGCCGATTGCTCGCGGAGGGCGGCGGCTTCGGCTTCGGAAACTTCAAGCAGGTTCAAGTCGCCGCGGGAGACCTGAAAAATGAGGAGGTTGCGGAACTGGTTCAGCAAATCGGACAGCAACCGGCCCAGGTCCTTGCCGTGTCTGGAGAGTGAATCGAGCTGGCGCAGCGCCGGTTCCACTTCGCCGTTCAGGACGGCGCGGGTCAGGTCCAGGAGCTGACTTTGCGCCGTGAGGCCGAACATCGACAGCACGTCGGCCTCCTCGATGCGGTCGCCGCAAAAGCTGATGAGCTGGTCGAGTGCGGATTCGGCGTCGCGCATGCCGCCCTCAGCCCCGCGCGCGATGGCGTGGAGCGCGGCGTCCTCCACTTTCACCTTCTCCAGCTTTGCCACATGCGCGAGGTGCTGGACGATGAGCGCCGCGGGGATGCGGCGGAGGTCGAACCGCTGGCAGCGGGAGAGAATGGTCGGCAGGACCTTCTCCGGCTCGGTCGTCGCGAACATGAATTTCACATGCTCGGGCGGCTCTTCGAGCGTCTTGAGCAGGGCATTGAAGGCCGCTGTCGAAAGCATGTGCACCTCGTCGATGATGTAGATCTTGAACTTCGAGGAGGCGGGAGCGTAGCGGCACGTATCCCGCAGATCGCGGACCTGCTCGACGCCGTTGTTGCTCGCGCCGTCGATTTCCATGACGTCCAGCGACCGGCCTTCGGCGATTTCCCTGCAACGGGGATCGTTGTCATCGAAGTCGGCTTTCGGACCGCCCGTGCAGTTCAGGCACTTGGCAAAGATGCGGGCGATGGTTGTTTTGCCCGTGCCGCGAGGGCCGCAAAACAGATAGGCGTGGGCGATGCGGTTCTGCTCGACGGCGTGCGTGAGGGTCCGGGTGACGTGCTCCTGGCCGACCACATCACTGAAGCGTTGCGGGCGGTATTTAAGGGCGATGACCTGATAAGCCATTTACGATATAGAATTTATGATTTACGAGCGGATTGCACCGACAAACTAAATCGTCAATCGCAAATCGCAAATCGAAATTAAGTTGCCAGGGCGACCACGGCAGATGTCGAGCAAACTACCGTTGCTGCCTTCCGGCCCTGGCGGGGTTCGTAAGTCCACATTCCATGGGCCCTGGCAGGAAAGAATGTGCTGCACGAGCGGGCGGGCTTCAAGGAGAATTGCGGGGGACAGGCTCTCCACCCGGGCGGGGTGGGGACGGCTCGTCCCCAGTTAGATTGCTGAACCATCAGCGGGATGTGAGGGCTGGAGACGATGCTGAAGCCTCGCTGATCCACTGAACCACCTGATCCGCCGCGATGGCCGGGGCGGTGCCGAGGACGTTGTGGTCGGCCCACCAAATGATCCTGTATTCCCGCAGCAGCGGGCAGTGACGCCGCAGCCAGCGCCGCACGAAAGGCCAGGGAACGATCGGGTCGAACCACCCGGTGATGGCATAAACCGGCAACTGGATTTGCCGGGCGATGGAGCAGGGGTTGTTCCGGGCCATCAGGTGCAGCCGGTGTTGGGCCGCTTGACGGTCCAATTCAGTGCGGCGGTCGATAAACTCCTGAATGCCGGCGAGGGTCTCCGGCGAATGCCGGTATCGAAATCGGGCGAGCCCGGCATAAGCGAACAGGACTCGCGCCAGCAGCGACAGGGAAATGCGGCCGCAAATGCGCTCTGCCAGCCGCACGGCCCATTGGGCGGGATGCCGGACGAAGCCGCCGGCGAGAATGACCCCCTCGGCCTGAAAGCGGGCGCGCGAAACCAGGGACCAGAGGACCTGCGATCCGAACGACTCGCCCAAAAGCCAGCCGCGGACAATCCCCTGTTGGAGAAGGGCCTTTTCCACGCCGGCGGCATAATCCTCAATGGACCATTCCAGCGTTCGCGGATAGGTGACTTCGACGAACCGCAGGCGGCCGAGGAGCGCCCTGCGAAAGCCGCCCACCAGGGTCCAGTCCCCATGCAACCCCGGCAGGTAAACCAGGGTTGGCAGGGAGGTGTCGCCATGAATTCGCAATTGCAGCTCTTCCGGCATGCCGCGCTTAATGTGCCGTCCCTTGTTCTTAATTGTCAATCCGCCGCGCTGCCAATAGCATGGAGTCAGCGCGATGACTTCGACACAACAGCTTTCCACGCTGGCCGCCGCGAATTGCGAAGTCGCATTCGACAATCTGACACGTCAGCTTTACGCGACGGATGCGTCGGTGTATCAGGTCGAGCCGGTGGCGGTCGCGTTCCCGCGGGACACCCGCCAGGCCATGTCGATCATCGCCGCCGCGGGCCAGTCCGGCGTCGCGATGACTCCGCGCGGCGCGGGGTCGGGGTTGACGGGCGGGGCGATTGGCGACGGCCTGGTGATCGATTTTGCGCGCTGCAACCGGCACATCTCGGACCTGGACATCGAGAAGCGGACGGTGCGCGTCGGCGCCGGGGTGGTTCTCGATCAACTGAACGCCTTTTTGCGCCCGCACGGATTTTGTTTCGGTCCGGACGTGGCGACGAGTTCGCGCGCAACGCTCGGCGGGATGATTGCCAACAACTCGTCCGGCGCCCACACTCCGATTTACGGCACAACCGCGGACCATTTGATCGAAATGGACATCGTCCTGGGGAACGGGCGCCTGGCCAAGATCGGGCCGGGACAGGACTCTCTGCCGCAGCAGCGGGAGCTGATCGAGAACATTGTTTCGTTCAACCATCTGCGGATTGCCCAGCGCTGCGCGCCCGGCCTGAGGAAACACTGGCCCGGCTACGGGCTCGATCGCCTTACGGCCGACCCCTCCAATTTGGTCCAGCTCCTGGCCGGTAGCGAGGGCACGCTGGCCGCCATCATTTCCGCCCAGGTCACAATCGTGCCCACACCGGATGAGATCGGGCTGTGCCTGATCTTTTTTGATTCGGCCACGGAAGCCCTGCAGGCGGCGATCGAGGTGATGGATCTGAATCCGGC
>JBEKFT010000235.1:0-3953 GCA_050013175.1 Verrucomicrobiota bacterium | reverse complement strand
GATCTGAAACCCGAAGGTCGGGAACCGCCAGGAAAGGGTGGGTCAATGAAATCAAAGTCATCATGAATACGAAATTGTTTGTCGGAAATCTTTCCTTCAACACAACTCAGAACCAGCTTCAGGACCTCTTTGCGGCTCATGGAACCGTGATTGCAGCGGACTTGATCATGGACAAAGTCAGCGGCCGGCCGCGGGGCTTCGCATTCGTCACGATGGAAAGCAAGGAAGCGGCGGAAGCCGCCATCCAGGCATTGAATGGCAAGAGCATCGACGGGCGGGCCATGACCGTCAACGAAGCGCGTCCGCGGGAAGATCGCCCGCGCACCGGCGGAGGCGGGGATCGGGGTGAACGCGGGGAATATCGGCGTTAGATCGCCGCCGGAAGCTCGTTCCGGTCACAACACCAGGAAGTTTTTCAGGATCTGCCGGCCGTTTTCCGTCAGGATGCTTTCCGGGTGGAATTGCACCCCCCAGATGGGAAATTCCTTGTGCCGCACTCCCATGATTTCGCCCTCCTCGGTTTCCGCGGTGACTTCCAGGCAGTCCGGCAGGGTATCGCGCTGGATCACCAGCGAATGGTAACGGGTCGCGGCGAACGGATTCGGCATTCCCAGGAACAAATCCTTTCCGTTGTGTTTTATCGGCGAGGTTTTCCCGTGCATCATCCGGTAGTTGACGATCACGTTGCCGCCGAAGGTGTGGCCGATGCACTGGTGCCCGAGACAAACGCCGAACAGCGGTGTGTTCGGTCCAAAGGCGCGGATGATCTCGTTGGACAAGCCGGATTCGCGCGGCGAACAGGGTCCGGGTGAAATCAGGATGCGCTCCGGGTTCAGCCGGCGGATTTCATCGAGTGAAATCCGGTCGTTGCGGTGGACGGCCATCTCCACGTTCAACTCGCCCAGGTATTGCACCAGGTTGTAAGTGAACGAATCGTAATTATCGATGACCAGGGTCATTGGTTCGTTGGTTCGTGCGGACTGTAACTCCGCATGCCGCTCGTTACAAAGTCAAAATGCGAACGGCTGGGATGTCCGGCGTTCCGCGAGTGGCCACGCCAAAGCATTTATCGCGGCTCAAGGATCTCGTAAATCATCCGCTCCGGCACCTTCTGGCCCCACAGCGCCTTGCCGATTCGTTTGGCCAGGACGAATTTGATTTCGCCCCCGCTCACTTTCTTGTCCAGGCGCATCGCGTCGAACAGCCGCCTCCTCCTCGCCGGGTTCAACGCCACCTGCGCGGGCAGCCCCGCCCGTCGAAAAAGGGTTCGGATGCGATCCACATCCCGGCCAGGCAGGCCGAGGGCGAGCCGCGAGAGTTCCGCCGCGGCCACCTGGCCGATGGAAATGGCCTCCCCGTGCAGATAGTTGCCGTAGCTCGAGATGGCTTCGAGCGCATGGCCGATCGTGTGGCCAAAATTCAAAACTGCCCGAACTCCGCTTTCCGTTTCATCCTGGCCGACCACCGCGGCTTTGATTTCACAGCAGCGCGCGACAAGGGCTCCCAGCGCTTTTGGATCGCGCGCGAGTATCTTCGGCAGTTCACGTTCCAGCCGATCGAACAGCGTTGCATCGCAGATGATCCCGTACTTGATCACCTCCGCCAGTCCGGCGCGGAATTCGCGCAAGGGAAGCGTGCGCAAGGCATCGAGATCGCAGAGCACCAGCCGCGGCTGGTGGAACGCCCCGACGAGGTTCTTTCCCGCTTTCAGATTGACGCCGACTTTTCCCCCGACCGAACTGTCCACCTGCGCGAGCAGCGTCGTGGGCGCCTGCACGAAGGCGATGCCGCGGAGGTAAGTGGCCGCGACGAATCCCGCGAGGTCTCCGACCACGCCGCCTCCGAGCGCGACGATGAATGAACTGCGTTCCAACCGGTGGCGCGCCAGCTCGTCGTAACAGCGTTGGACGAATTTCAGGCTCTTGGAGGTTTCACCCGCCGGCACCGTGATTGAAACGGGATCAAAACCCGCTTTCGACAGGCTATGCCGGGCCGCCTTGCCGAATCGCCGCGCCACAGTAAGGTCCGAGATGACGGCGCAGCGCGCGCCGAGGCCGAGCCGGGCGCAGTCGGGGCCCAGACGGGCCAGGAGACCGGGTCCCACCTTGATTGTGTAGCTGCGGGAGCCCAGAGATACGTTGACGATGCGCACGCGCCAAGAATAAAGCCGGGGTTCCCTGTCGCAAGCCTAGAACCGCAATCTAGATTTGGCCGGCCAGTTCCTCCGCCGGATAGGTCCAGATTTCCGCGAGTGTCGGATGGTAATGCGGCATCACAGCCAGCTCATGAACGGTCATGCGTTTGGCCATCGCCGCGGCAATTTCATGGATCAGCTCGCCCCCCATCGGACCGACGCAACTGCCGCCGAGGATTTCGCCGGATTTCACGTCGGCCAGGAGTTTCACAAAGCCGTCCTTCGCCTCCATGATCAGCGATTTGCCATGGTCGTTGAAGGGGTAACTTGCGGCGCGACAAGGGATGTTGTGAGCCTTCGCTTCCTTTTCGGTCAACCCGACGAAGGCCACCTGCGGGTCGGTGAACACCACGGCGATCAGCAACCGGTAGTCCATCCGGCGCGGCGCTGTTGGAGTGGCGATGTTGTGGGCGGCAACTTCGCCCTGCTGGACGGCGATGTGAACGATTTCATGCGGTCCGGTGCAATCGCCCGCGGTGTAAATGTGCGGCGCGCTGGTTTGCATGAATTCATTGGCGATGATGCGGCCGCGATCGGTGGCCACGCCGGCAGCGGCGAGATCGAGCGACGCTGTGTTCGGCTCGCGGCCCAGCGCAAACAGGATTTCCCTGGCGGAAATGGAGCGGGATTCACCGCCGTGTTCGAATGAAACCGTCTTCAACCCGCCCTGGCGACTCGCGCCGGTGAGTTTTGTGCCGGTAAAAACCTCGATGCCTTCGCGACGAAACACCTTTTCAACCACCGTCGCGGCGTCGGTGTCGAACGCGCGCAAAAGGTGTTCGCTGCGCTGAAGCAGGGAAATCTTGACGCCAAAACGGGCGAAGAATTGGGCGAACTCACAGGCGATGGGTCCGCCGCCGAGCACGATGAGCGATTCGGGCAGTTGCGAAAGTCTCAGCGCATCGTCGCTGGTGAGGTATCCGGTTTCGCGGAACTGGGGCAGGGGTGGGGGCGCCACGCTCGAACCCGTGGCCACAACGAAGTGCCTGGCGCTGAGCGTGCGGTTGTTGTCCAGTGCAACGGTATGGGAGTCGCGGAAGCGCGCTTTGGCGCGCAGGAAAGCGAACCGGCCATCGGCGAGCTGGCGCCGCCGATCCTCCGCAAATTCCCCGATCAGCGCGTTCTTGCGCGCCATGACGCGCGCGAAGTCGAAACTCACGTTTTCCGTATGGATTCCCCACGGCTCGGGATGACCGGCCAGGTGCAGCATCTCCGAGGCGTACAGCAGCGCCTTGGTGGGCATGCAGCCGCGCAGGATGCACAAGCCGCCGACTTCCTCGCCCCCTTCGACGACGACAGTTTTCAGGCCCGCGCCGGCCGCGGTGCGGGCCGCCGCATAACCGCCGCTGCCGCCGCCGATGACCGCCACGTCGAAGTCATAACTGTCCGCCCTCTTCATGGAACGAGAATGGGCGAGAAAGCAGTTTCTGACAAGACATTGACCGGACACGTAACGCCGCTGCCCCAATCCAGTTTTGTTTTTTTTCCTCACGCTTCTACTTTATTGAGAACCGCACGTTGGGGTCAGGGCCAATTCTTTTCGGGGTGGCGACGGCCCGTCGCCAGGCATCGATTTGCAGCGCGCGATTGGCGACAAGCTGTCGCCTCCCCGCTGGGAGTGGGGACGGCTCGTCCCCAGTTAGTCCAACAGGAAACCCTCCGGCTCTGCCGGAGGACTCCCGAAGTTTGACAGCTCCGGGAGTCAATGCGGAGTCTGTGTTTCGTGAACCGCTCAAAGTTTACGAAAGGGACAGACAAT
>JBEKFT010000234.1:0-7811 GCA_050013175.1 Verrucomicrobiota bacterium | reverse complement strand
TTCGATCACGACCTCACCCTGGTGTGTGAACTTGACCGCGTTGCCGACGAGATTGACCAGGATCTGCCGGAGCCGGGTCACATCGCTGACCAAAATCTTCGGGATGGTATCGTCCACCATGTACGCCAGATCCAGCTTCTTTTCCGCCGCCTTGGGCGCAAGCAGGTCCAGCGCCTCCTCGATGCACGTGTGGATCTCGAACGGATGGCTCTCCAGCTCCAGTTTCCCCGATTCGATTTTCGAGAAATCAAGGATGTCGTTGATGATCGTCAGGAGCGCGTCGGCGCTGCTGCGGGTCGCCTCGACATATTCCCGCTGCTCGTCCGTCAGTTCCGTGTCCAGCAACAGGGCCGTCATGCCGATGACGCCGTTCATCGGCGTGCGGATTTCATGGCTCATGTTGGCCAGGAATTCGGATTTTGCGACGGTGGTTTCCTCGAGCTTCTGGTTCAACGCCACGAGCGTGGTGTTGCTTTCGATCAACTGCTGCTGGCTTTCCCGCAACGCGCTGTGGGCGGCGTCGCGTTGCAACTGGTTCATGTAGGCCCTCGAGTGGTACCGGATGCGGGCGATGATCTCGATTTTGTCCGGCAGTTTCACCAGATAATCGTTGGCGCCCATGGCGAACGCCTGGCCCTTGACCTGCGGATTGTCGCTTGTGGAAAGGACGATGATGGGGACGTCTTTGGTGGCGGGATTGGCGCGGAACTGCCCGACGAGGGTCAGCCCATCGATGCCGGGCATGACCAGGTCCTGGAGGATCACGGTCGGCTTCACGTGTTCGGCGACGTTCAGCGCCTCCCGGGCGTCCGCACAGTAGTGGAAGTCAACATCGGTCTGGCCGGCCAGGGCCCCGCGCACGGCTTCACACACCATGGCCTGGTCGTCCACCAGCAGCACCATGACATGATAATCCGTGGGGTGCGGCGGATGCGCGGCATCCAGTTTCAGGGCGAGATTGGGCCGTTCAATGCTCATGGGAGCGAACCTCCGGTTTGATCCTGGCGATTCTCATGACTCGGGTTGGCCGATAAGGTCCATGACCGCCTGCAGCAGGGTTTCATCATGAAAGCTGCCTTTGGTGAGGTAATAGTCCGCCCCGGCTTCCAAACCGCGCACCCGATCCTCATCGCGGTCCTTGTAGGAAACAATCAGGACCGGGACCGATTTCAGATCGGGATCTCTTTTGATGCGGGCGGCCAGTTCAATCCCATCCATGCGCGGCATGTCCACGTCGGTGATGACCAGGTCGTAGTGCCCGGTCAGCACGGCGTTCCAACCGTCCATGCCATCGACCGCCACGTCGGCGACATACCCATGGCCGGCGAGGAGCTTTCGTTCCAGTTCACGCACGGTGACGGAGTCATCCACGGCGAGGATGCGTTTGCGTTTGCGCGCCGCCGGCCCGCCGGGTTGAGCCGCCACCCTGGCCAGCAACCCGCTGGAAACAAGCCGCTCGATCGAGTCCAGCAGATCCTCGGCGTCCACAATCAGGACCGGAGAGCCGTCCTCCATCAGCGCGGCGGCGTGGATGTCATTGACCTTGCCCAGACGCGGATCGAGCGGTTGCACGACCAGTTCGCGCTCCCCGAGAAACCGATCCACAACCAGTCCGTAACGCGCGTCGCGGTCGCCGAGCACCACGACCGGCAGCTCGGCTCCGAACGGCTGGGCCTCGCAATCGAGCACCTGATGCGCCACCAGCAGCCCGATCTGGTGTCCGTCCAGGGTGAAATAGTGTCTGCCTTCCAGTGCCTGGATTCTGTCCCGCGGCAATTTCAACGTGCGGTTGATGTGCGACAGCGGGATGGCATACGGTTCGCCGCCGATGTTCACCAGGAGGGTGCGCAGCACCGAGAGGGTGAGCGGGAGCTGGAGCTGAAAGCGCGTGCCCCGGCCCGGCTGCGTGCTGACGCGAACCGCGCCCCGCACGCTTTTTGCCATGTTCTGCACCGCATCGAGGCCGATGCCGCGGCCCGAGACTTCCGTCACCGCCTCTTTCAGGGTCAATCCCGGAAGGAACAGGAATCTGAGCAGCTCGGCTTCGCTGAGTCGTTCGGCGCTGGCGGTGGTGACCAGGTTCTTCTCCACAATCAACCGCCGCAGGCGGTGCTGATCGATGCCGGCGCCCTCGTCGGAAACGGTCACGAGCAGCATGCCGGCGCTGTGATGGGCTTCGATCCGGATGACGGCCTCGCGCGGTTTGCCCGCGCGCATGCGTTCGTCGGGGGTTTCGCAGCCGTGATCCAGCGCGTTGCGCAACAGGTGCGCCAGTGGCGTTTCGAGCCGGTCCAGGATATCGCGGTCCACCGGAGTGCTCTCGCCCGAAATCTCCAGCCGCACCTCCTTGCCGAGCGAGCGCGCCATGTCGCGGACCATGCGCGGGAAGCGGCGCAACCCGTCGCCGAAGGGCCGCATGCGGGCGCGCAGGACCTCCAGGTACAGCCGATGGGAAAGGTGCGCCGAGCGCCGGTCGTACAGATCGAGTTCCTCCAGTTTCTCGGCCAGGAACTGCTGGCACTCAGCCAGCCGCTGGGAGGCTTCGGCGAAAGGGTCGGAGGGGGTTCCGGGCGTTGCGGGGTTTTCAACGACGTTGCGCACCACCTGCAGCGACTGTGCCACCTCCGATTGCAGTCGTTTCAGCCGTTGCATGGAATCGGAAAACGGCCGCAGCCACCGTGATTCCACCAGCGATTCCCCCGCCAGGCCCAGCAGGCGATTCAAACTCTCGGCCGTGAGGCGCAATATGCGCTCGGGCGGCTCGTGTTTGCGAAGCGGAACGGGGCTGGAATCCTCGTGTGCGGGGGGGGTCTCCGCAGGCGCCTCCGGGAATGCGTGGGGTCCGGCGCTCAGGCGACCGGTCTCATCCGGCCCCTTGCTCTTCCCGGTTTGCCCCGACAACCGTCTCATCTCGTCCAGAAACCCGCGAATCGCAGCCGCGTTCGCGGCTTCCCAGGCCGGGATGCCGTCTTCGATCGCCTTCGCCGACTGCTGCAGCAAATCGACGCCCCGAAGCAGCATGTCGATTTCCGTCCCGCCCAGTTGGATCAGTCCGTTTTGCGCGGCGACGAGACAGTCTTCCATCGCGTGTGCAATCTCCACGGCGGGCAGGAGATTTACGATGCGGGCGGCGCCCTTCAGCGAGTGGGCGGCGCGGAGAAGGGTTTGAAGCGGCTGCGGCGAGGCCGGCCTCCGCTCCAGTTCCAGGAGCGCGGACGTCAGAACGGCCGTTTGATTCTCCGCCTCGACCCGGAAGAGCTCGATCAGGGAACTGCTGAAGTCGTTGAGATCGGAGGGATTCACATGAGGCTGCGGTTGAGGGTCGAGAACAAAGACTCCGGCTCCAGCCAGCCGACCAGTTTGTCCCGCCAGGAAAAAACACCCTGGGTGAAGCCGGCCCTCCCGATGCCCGGCGTCATCGCCGGAGGCGCCGCCTCCTCGGCATGAAAACGGTGGATGCCGTGCACTTCTTCGGCGGGAAACACCAGCCGTCTTCCGTCCCACGCCACGACGAGGAGGCGGTCGCGATACGTGCGAAGCTTTTCCAGGGCGGCGTTATGATCGACGCCAAGCAATCGGCCCATCGACACACACAGGAGCAATTCTCCGCGGATGTTCACCAGGCCCAGCAACACCCCGTGACGGCGGTGTGGGATGGAGTGAACCGGCCGGGGTTCGGCCACTTCCTGCAAGGCCCGCGTGGGAAACGCCAGCCATTCGGATCCGACGCGGAAGATCACCACCGAGATTTTGCTGCCGGTGGCAGGCTTCCGCTGGATTGCAAAGCACTCCGTGCACTCGCGCCGGTACCCGGGCGGGAGCGCGCGTTCCAGCAACTGCAGACCGGCGCTCGAATAGACCGGACAGTTGCGGCAATGAATTGACCCTCGCGCCCGATTCCGGCGTCGAGAAAGAGTCCGGCACCGTCACTGCCGATGCGTCGCCCGCGTTTGTCTCGGAATTACTCACGGTGGCTGCGGATCAATATTCCAGCTTTGAGAGTTCGGAAAACAGCGTGTCGCGCATGTTGTCGGCCAGCAAGCGCTGCTCGTGAATCCATTGAATGACGCCCTGGCCGTCCATCATCACCGGGCCGAGATAGGGCGCGGTTCGGATCCGCACGCTCGGATCCGCAAAATCGCCGCGTTCCTTCCTGAGCAGGCGGGTGGCCTGTTCGGCGACGAGGCCGAGCAGGTGGCGGTTTCCGGCGGCATCGGGGTAGTGGATGACGATGATGCGCGTGCTCAGGCATTCCCTCGCCGGTTTGTCCAGGGCAAGCTCGGACACGTCCACCGCGGGCACCGGCCGACCCCGATAGTTGAACAGGCCGGCCACGCCCTTCGGCGCCCGCGGAATTCTCTTCAACTCCAGCAGCGGCACCACTTCCACAACCCGGCTCGCCTCGATCGCAAACCGGTCATGTCCCACCTGGAACAATAAAAACAGCATGCCCTCAAGTCTCCAGCTTGAACCTGACCACGCTGGTCTGCAGCCCCCGCGCGGCGTCCTTCAATTGGTCTATGGCCAGATTGGATTCGTGCAGGGACTCGGCGGTCTGATGCGCGGCCTCGCTGAGCTGGGCGAGGGTTTCGCTGATCTGAATCGCCCCGGTGGCTTGAGCGCGCACGCCTTCGTTGACGATTTGAAAGCGCGGTGTCAGCGCCTGGACCTGATGGATGATCTGGCCGAGCTGGGTGCTGACCTGGCGGATCTCCTCGCCCCCGCGCCGCACTTCTTCGGAAAACTTGTCCATCCCCATGACGCCCGCCGCAACGGCGGACTGCATTTCCTTCACCGTCTTTTCGATGTCGTAGGTGGCAACGGCGGTTTGGTCCGCCAGGCGCCGGATTTCCATGGCGACCACGGCAAAGCCCAGCCCGTATTCGCCCGCCTTCTCCGCCTCGATGGCGGCATTGAGCGAAAGCAGATTGGTCTGGTCGGCCACTTTGGTGATGGTGGTGACGACGGAATTGATATTGGCGGTCTTTTCGCTCAGCGCCGCGAGCTTGGCGGTGATGACTCCGGAAGCTTCCATGATCTGGCGCATCGTCGCCTCCATCCGGGCGATGGCCGCCTGGCCGCTGTTCGCCAGATGCCCGGTGTCGCTGGCGACGTGGCTGACTTCGTCCATGGCCTTGACGAGTTCCCTGGAAGTTTCGGATATCTGATTGGAGGTGGCCCCGATCTCGGCGGTCGTGGAGGCGATTTCATGAGCGGTGGCCTGTTGTTCCTTGGCGGTCACGGCGATCTGGGTGGCGGTCGAGTTGACTTGGATTCCCGAGCGTTGCACCTGGCCCACGAGGGCGGACAGATCCTCCGCAAGCCGGTTCAATCCGTTGCCCAGATCCATGAATTGACCGGCCCCATCCACCGTCACCCGCTGGGTGAAATCGCCGCGCCGCAACCGCTCCAACGTCGCGGTCAACTCCGCCACCGGCTTCTCCAGGGCCGCGGATTGCAACCAGACCGCCAGCATGCTGGCGATCAGGATGAGGCCGACACCCGTCATGACGATGAGGTCACGCGCCCTCGCTTTGCCCGCCTCCGCCGCCATCGCCGTTTCCACCTCCCGATCGAGACCGGCCATCCATTCGTCACACTGGCTCTGAACGATGGGATAATTCTTGTAGTAAGCGGCCGATGCGCCCGCGGGGTCGGCTTCCGCCTGTTCCAGCACCTCGGCGTGGATCTGGAGCAACGCCTTTGCGTTGGCGATCAGTTTCGGATAGTCCGCGAACTCGTGCTCCAGGAAGTCCAGCGCGCCGGCGAGGTCGCTCTGGGCTTCGACCGCATGTCTCCTGGCGTCGCTTTTCGGATCGATCCGCAGTGTCTGCAACTCGGCGTTCACCTTGGCCAAATCCGAGCCGATCCGGTCCTTCAATTCGGTCAACCGGATGCCGCGGTCAAGCGTAACCCAATGCATCTTGTGGTCCCACCAACCCAGAATGATCCCGATCAACAACAGCGGAATCAGAATCACCTGTGCAGTCGTCGGCGGCCGCCGGGAGGTCTCTCTGTTCATAATGCTTGAAGCGAAGCGAACGGGGTTGAATCCGGCGCGGACACGGGCGGTCGAGTCCCGGGAAAGAGGCGGCGCTGCAACGAAACGCTCTCCGCCACCGGTCCAGGGGCGCATTCGATGATCGGCTTTTGCATGAACGCAGTGTCCATTGGCGGTCGTTTCGGTTCAGTTGCAAGGTTATCGTTGCGGAAATGAAAAAACAAGGGCCATCTGTCGCGCCCGGCCCGGCCCCGGCGCAGACAGCGTGGGAGCAAAGTCTGGCGCGGAGGCACCCGAATGGCTACTCTGCGTCCGCAGTATGCAACATTATCGATTCCGATGCCTGGTGAGCCTCGGGATCCTCCTGTTCGGTGGCTGGATCGGCTTCGATGCGGAGGGCGGTGGCAGCGGCCTGAACACCGTTGTGATCGTCAACCAGATGAGTTCCAACTCGTGCGAGTTGGGAAATTACTACTGCGAGCACCGGCAGGTTCCCCCGCAAAATGTGCTGCCCATCGCCTGGCCGGGGGGCAAGGTCTCCTGGACCAACGGCGATTTCCAGACGAGCCTGCTGACCCCGTTGCTGGCAATGCTCTCCGCCCGCGGATTGACCCACCAGATCGATTACGTGGTCCTGTCAATGGATATTCCGTTCCAGACCCTGAATGGTTCCACCGTCAACAGCACCACGTCCGCCTTGTTTTACGGTTTGAAGAACGACACCGGACCGGGATCGCAGGGGGTCGCGAACAGCTATGCGGCCAGCGAACAGGTCTTCAGACAGGCCAGCCCGGCCAGTGCTCCCGCGTACTCCTTCCTCACCTGCATGATCACTTCCGACACTCTCGCCGACGCGGAGCACCTGGTCGATCAAGGGGTCGCCGGTGACGGAACCTTTCCCCCGCAGCCGGTCGTGCTGGCGAAGAGTTCCGACACGCTGCGGAACATCCGCTATCCGGAATTCGACAACGCTGTTTTCAATACCCGGATTCGGGGACTTTGTTCCTTGGTGCGCACGAATTCCGATTCGCCGCTGGACCAGACGAATCTGCTGGGGTACGAAACGGGCTTGGCCAGCTTCAGCATTTCCCAGGGGACATTTGTGCCCGGAGCGATTGCGGACAGCATGACTTCATTCGGCGGAATCATTTTCGGACCCAACGGCCAGACGAGCCTTCTGGCGTTCATCAACGCCGGGGCTGCGGGAAGTTACGGCACCGTGGTCGAACCCAATTCCGATGCGCAGAAATTTCCAAATTCGCAGGTGTACTTCTACCAGTCCCGCGGCTTCAGCCTTGCGGAAAGCTATTATCAAAGTCTTGGGGTCCCTTACCAGGGCCTGATCGTCTGTGAACCGCTGGCCGCGCCCTTTGCGAAGCCCGCGTCGGGGCAGTGGATCGGCATCACGTCAAACGCCGTCCTCAGCGGCACGGCCCAACTCTCCCTCCGGTTCTCCGATGCCGATTCGCTCCATCCGCTCGGGCAGGTCGATTTGTATGTGGACGGCGGTTACTTCCAGACACTGACCAACCTGCCGCCTCTTCCCGGCAATGTGCTGACTCTGAGGCTGAATGGGGCGGGCGTGACTTACACGGTCCCCCCCGGAGCCACCCTCGCCTCCGCCGCGAACGATCTGGCAGCCCTGATCAACGCACCCGCCATCACGAACGCCACTGGCGTCGTCGCGTTCGCTCACGGCGACCGCATCGAGCTCCACGCCACCGCAACGAGCCGCCCGGCCCCGCCCGCGCATGGTCGCCCGGTATCGCCCGTGACGACTCTCCCGGCCGGCCACCCGGCCGGTTTCACC
>JBEKFT010000233.1:0-3993 GCA_050013175.1 Verrucomicrobiota bacterium | reverse complement strand
AGTTGTGCCTCGTAACGATCGGCTTCCCGCTTCAGGGCCTCCATCTGGTTGAGCGCGGCGGTTTTGGCGCGTTGAAAGACGTCCGGCAGAAACACGTTGTTCAGCGCCGGCACACGCCTGGCCGGCGGAAGCTTCAGGATGTTCTGCGCCATGAGCTCGTGGAGCTGGCCCATCACCCACGCGGCTTTGTGCTCAGTCGGTTCATTGGCGTTGTGCTGGAAATAAATGCTTAGATTCCGTCCGGCACCGGAAGTCAGTTCCTCATCGGGCGCCTTGAGCAGACTGCCATCGAGACAGTCCGGAGGGGCATTGATGTAGCGGGGTTGGGCGAGTATTTCGCTCAACAGGGTGCGGTTCTCCGCCCGGTCGCAGAACGCGCAAGCTTCGATCAATGCTGCGATCAGTCGTTCGTGCTCGGTCGCGCGTTCCTCGGCGAAGTCGCGACGGACCATCAGGACTTTTTCCGGATGGAGCGGCGACAGGTTCGCGCTGGTGGCCACGCACACGCACGCCTGCGCATCGGCGGCCAGGGAGGTCCAGGGTTGGCCGGCGCAATAACCGTCGATGTAGCCCAGTTTGAGGGTGGGAAACATCTGCGCGGGGGGAAGCACGATGATGCGCACTTCGTTGTGCGGGATGATCCCGCCGGCTTTCAACCACTGGCGGAGCAGGAAATATTGCGGTGAGTGGGGAAACACGACGGCGAAGGTGTAGGTCCGGCGGCCCCAATCCCGGTAAACCAGGTCGCGCAGGGACTGCGCGTTGCGCACGCCTTCATTCCACAAGGAACGCGAGAGGGTGATCGCATTGCCCTGCAGACTCAGGACCAGGCCGCTCACACTCGGGCACTGGCCGGTCTCCAGTTCCAGATTCGTGATGAACGGCAGCGTGGCCGGAGCGTGCGCGGCCGTCAGTTCGCCATACGTCACCTTGTCGCGAATGGTGGCCCAGCGCGTTTCACGCTTCAATTCCACCTCCAGATCGTACCTCTGAAACAACCCCGACTCATGCGCGTAAACGAGGGGCGCGCAGTCGCTGTCGGGAATAAACCCGACCTGCAGGGGTTGGCATCGCTCCAAGATTTGAGGCAGCACGGCTGTGAATCTGTTCGTCATGCTCTATCGAAATTCAACGGCATGAGCGCAGAAATGCACCCCTCCGGATCCTTTTCTCGAGCCGCGCCAAGGCGAATCGCGGGTTCGGACCCGGTATGAACACTGCACGTCATTGATTTCAGGCTCATGCCGCTTCGCCTCCCAGCAAGAGGAATGCTGGACGCCGGTGATTCGGGCGGAGAATGCATGAAATATTTTCACGAAGTTGATGAAGCGCGGCGATTCGCATCGGAACGGCGGAATTCACGGGGTGGCGGGGTGGCGGAACGCGTTGCGAAAGGGCAACCCGCCAGGGAGGGCCCGGGTTCCCGGCTGATGCCTTCTGTTCAGGCTGGCAAGAAAGCGGTCAGGGTCCGCAAGGATGCCCATGAGCGCAACCTGCTGCCGCGTGATTGCGGCGTTCCGGTTGCTGTCGGAACAGCAGCTTCAGCCGCTGGCGGGCAGTCCATCTCGTAAACCTCCGAGGAGGAGCGTGGCGTTTACGCCGCTTCATCGTTCGCGAGCCCACAGGTCAATCATTTCGTCTCTGCCCGATCGGGAATGGGTAGCACGGGCCACTGGCCCGTCCCGTCCGGGCGACCCGCCGGACGGAATGGAGAGGGGCGTTCCAGTTGAAATTCAGGCCAAAGTGTCGCTGGTCGTCAAGCTCTCCCGGTCGGCGAGTCGCCGACCGGAACGGGCGGGTCGCTCGTTCCACCCATGTTCCAAAAGACTCTGAAGGCCGCGCTCCCGGGCAGGGTTAATTCATGAAGGTGGCGATATCGGGGCGGGGACGGCCTCGTCCCCGGTTCTCTGGAGTTTCAGCAATCTAACTGGGGACGAGCCGTCCCCACGCCCTCGTGAATTTGCCCTGGCTCCCGGGGGAGAAACCGTTTTTATTTTGGGCAAATCCCCGGCAAGCTGCTAACGTTTTTCCATGGCGCGTGATGACTTGTTTGCGGCTGAGGCGGCTTCCCAGCCCGATGCCACGCCGGAGTCCGGGCCCCGGCCGCGCCCACCCCTGGCCGCACGCATGAGGCCCCGCGACCTGGGCGAATTCGCCGGCCAATCTCATATCCTCGGCCCCGGTCAACTGCTGCGGCGCGCCATCGAAGCCGACCGCATCCAGTCGCTCATTTTCTACGGCCCGCCCGGCACGGGCAAAACGTCGCTGGCCCAGATCATCGCCCTGCAAACCAAAAGCAAGTTCGAGCGCCTCAGCGGAGTCGAGTCCAACGTCGCCGACATGCGCCGCGTCCTGTCCGCAGCCGCAAACCGCCTCGAGAACACCGGGCAGGCCACCATCCTCTTCATCGACGAAATCCACCGGTTCAACAAAGCCCAGCAGGACGTGCTGCTGCCCGATGTCGAGAGCGGCGTGATCCGTCTCATCGGCGCGACGACGCACAATCCGTTTTTCTTCGTCAATTCGCCGCTCGTTTCGCGGTCCCAGATTTTTGAATTGCGGCCGCTGGCGGAGGACGAGCTTTATGCATTGCTCCAGCGCGCCCTGGTTGACACCGATCGCGGCCTCGGCTGGATGAAGATTCAGGCGGAGGAACCGGCCTTGCGCCATCTCGCCAAGCTTTCCGACGGCGACGCCCGCAAAGCGCTCAACTCGCTGGAAATCGCCGCGCTGACCACGGCGCCGGACTCGACCGGGATCGTCCGCATCGACCTTGCTGTGGCCGAGCAAAGCATCCAGAAGAAGGCGGTGGTGTACGACGATGAAGACGCGCATTACGACACGATTTCGGCCTTCATCAAGTCGATGCGCGGCAGCGATCCGGACGCAACGCTCTACTGGCTGGCCAAGATGATTCATGCCGGAGAAGACCCGCGATTCATCGCGCGGCGGATCGTGATCCATGCGGCCGAAGACGTCGGCCTGGCCGATCCGATGGCGCTGGTGCTGGCCAACGCGGCGTTCCAGGCGGCGGAATTCATCGGCTGGCCCGAGGCGCGGATCCCGCTCGCCGAGGCGGCCATTTACATCGCCACGGCGAACAAGAGCAACTCAGTCGTCATGGCCATCGATGGCGCCATGAAGGATGTGGAGTCTGGCCGCACCCTGGCGGTGCCGGAGCATTTGCGCGATGCGAGTTACAAGGGCGCGAAGCGGCTGGGACATGGCCAGGGCTATGAGTACGCGCACGATCATCCGGAGCATTTCGTGGCGCAGGATTACCTCGGCGCGGACAAGCGCTATTACGAACCGACCGAGCAGGGTGTGGAGAAGAAGATCAAGGAGCGGGTGGAGAAGTGGCGGCGACAATTTGATGAAATGAGAAAGCAGAGCAAGTAGCCGCATTTGTGAAAATGCGGTTCTTTGCCTGGGATGATCCGCGCTTTCACAAGCGCGGCTACGGGGGGGGGCAGGGCACTGTTGCAAACCGGCTTCTGCTATGGTTATTTCGTGGAGTTGAAACTCAGAGATTCCAAGTCCAGCCTCCGCCGGCGAGTTCGCGCTTCCCTGAATACCATGACACCGGCAGTGCGCGCCAAGGCTTCGGCACAGGCTTGCGCGTTGCTTGAAAAGCAGGCCGTGTGGCGGAAGGCGGAGTCGATCTTCTTCTACTCGCCTCTGCCGGAGGAGTTGGATATCTGGAGACTGTTGAAAGACTCTCTGGCGGCGGGAAAAACGGTTGCGCTGCCACGGTTCGATCCCGGCTCCAACAACTACGTCGCCTGCCGCGTTCAGAACCTTGACGGCGACGTTCTCACGGGGCGGTTCGGAATTCGTGAACCGGCCGAACGGTGTCATCTCGTGGAATCAGCCCGGCTGGATTTAACCCTCGTGCCGGGGCTGGCGTTTGATTTGCACGGTCGCCGGTTGGGCAGGGGAAAGGGATATTACGATCGATTGCTGGCGGCTGTTGGGGGCATCACCTGCGGAGTG
>JBEKFT010000232.1:0-4011 GCA_050013175.1 Verrucomicrobiota bacterium | reverse complement strand
GTTCCCCGGCCAGTTCCGTATTCAATTTGGCCACCTCAAGCTCCGTATTCGGAATCATCCGCAACGCCGTCCCGCTGTCTTCCATGATCAGATCCGCGGTCGCATCGGCGCCCGTCTTGAGCACCGCGCCCCGCTCCAAAATGAGATCCGCCTGGAGCGGCCGCCAAGTGGCGTGGTCGGTCGAATAGGTCGCCGTTCCATGGACGGCTTTGACAAGGACCTCTCCGGATTGGATTTCGGCGGAGGCTGGGGACAAATACAGACCAGCGATCATCCCCGCCATTGAGAGGATGGTTCTAGCCCCTGGGTTCCGTAGCAAATTCTTCATAAAATCTCTTTCGTTTCGGGTTACAGCTAATGAGTAGCTCATTAACCGACAGTCCTTCCGAAAAATCAAGCAAAATCTGCCGGGAGTTATTCACAGGGGCCGGGCCGCTCATTTCGGGGTTGCATCATCAACGGTTTCCATCATCTTGACAGTGCTTGACCCATGGCTGAAACCGCGAAAAACAACTACGACGAGAGCAAGATCAAGACGCTTTCATCGCTGGAACACATCCGCTTGCGCACCGGGATGTACGTCGGGCGCATCGGCAACGGCTCCCACCCGGACGACGGCTGCTACATCCTGCTCAAGGAGGTCCTCGACAACGCCATCGACGAATACATCATGGGCCACGGCAAGGAGGTCCATGTCAGCATCGATGGCACCCGCGTGTCGGTGCGCGATTTCGGGCGCGGCATCCCGCTGGGCAAGGTTGTGGATTGCGTCTCGAAGATCAACACCGGCGCGAAATACAACGACGACGTCTTCCAGTTCAGCGTCGGGTTGAACGGCGTCGGCACCAAGGCGGTGAACGCGCTCTCGAAAACCTTCGTCGTGCGCAGCCTTCGCCAGGGCGAATTCGCCGAGGCCTCGTTCAAACAGGGGAAACTCCGGAATGAGAAGCGCGGCAAAAGCCCGGCGGAACCGGACGGCACCTGCATCCAGTTCGACCCGGACCCGGAGATTTTCAAGGAGACGCAGTTCCGGGCGGAGCACGTCGAGCATCGGCTGCGGCATTACAGTTACCTGAACACGGGTTTGAAGCTGGTGCTGAACATGACCGGCCTGCCCGGGCCCAAAACGTTCCAGTCGCGTCTCGGCTTGATGGACCTGGTGATGGAGGACCTGGAATCCGACGGCAGCGAACCGCTGTATCCGCCGCTGCATTACTCGGGCAAGACGCTTGAGTTCTGTTTCACGCACAGCAACAGCCGGTACGGGGAGACGTTTTACTCGTTCGTCAACGGCCAGTACACCACCGACGGCGGCACGCACCTGAGCGCGTTTCGTGAGGGCCTGCTCAAGGCGGTGAACGAATTCGGCAACGCGAAATACGAGGGCGACGACGTGCGCGAGGCCATGATCGGCGCCGTAGCCATCCGGCTCAAGGACCCGGTGTTCGAGTCGCAGACAAAAAACAAGCTCGGCAACACCGAGATCCGCGCCGACCTGGTGAACAGCGTGCGCGAGGAACTGCTTCACTTTTTCAATCGCAACAAGGAGATCGCCGAGAGGATCCTCGCCAAAGCCGGCGACACGAAGCAGCTCCGCAAGGAATTGCAGGACGTGAAGAAGCTGGCGCGCGAGCGGGCCAAGGCGATCACAATCCGCATTCCGCAGTTGAAGGATTGCCGGAACCACCTGGACAAAAAGCGCGACAAGGGCCGCGGGACCATGGTGTTCATCTGCGAAGGCCAGTCGGCGGCCGGGTCCATCACCAGTTGCCGGGACGTCAACAACCAGGCGGTGTTCGTGCTCAAGGGCAAGCCGCTCAATGTGTGGGACCTCAAGCGCGACGTCGTTTACAGGAACGACGAGATGTACAACCTCATGCAGAGCCTCAACATCGAGGACAACATCGAAGGATTGCGCTACGAAAAGGTCATCCTCGCCACGGACGCCGACGTGGACGGATTGCACATCCGGAACCTGATGATCACGTATTTCTTCCGGTTCTTCGATCCGCTCGTCCATGCCGGGCACTTGTTCGTGCTGGAGACGCCGCTGTTCCGCGTCCGCAACAAGGAGAAGACGGTTTATTGCTACTCAGAAGCCGAACGCGAGGCGGCGCTGAAGACGCTTGGCGGCACGCAGGAGATCACGCGATTCAAGGGGCTTGGCGAGATTTCACCCTCGGAATTCAAGCAATTCATCGGAAAGGAGATGCGCCTCAGCCGCGTGGAATATGCGCCGAAGTCCGAGGCTTCCGGCATTCTGGGCTTTTACATGGGCAAGAACACCCCCGAGCGCAAGGATTACATCATGGAAAACCTCGTCGTGCCCGTCGAGGATTGAACCATGGCAAAGAAGAGCAAGAACGCGCAGAAGCAACCCGCCTCGCCGGTGGAGTTGCCGAAGGCCAACGGCATCCAGGCTGAAACCGCGCCGGCTTCCAGCGGCAACGGCCACGCGGAAATCGTGGCCGGGCAGGTGCAGGCCGGCCTGCCGCATCGCCCGTTCAATCCGGCCAGGATCGACCTGCCGCTCCACCGTCGCGTCAACACCAGCTTTCTCGAATACGCCTCCTACGTCATCCGCGACCGGGCGATACCGCACCTCGCCGACGGCCTGAAGCCGGTGCAGCGCCGCATCCTGTGGGCGTTGCACCGGAACGACGACGGCCGGTTCGTCAAAGTCGCCAACGTGGTGGGCGACACGATGAAGTATCACCCGCACGGGGACGCCGCCATCGGCGATGCGCTGGTGGTGCTCGCGAACAAGCGTTACCTCCTCGAGCGCCAGGGAAATTTCGGAAACATTTTCACCGGCGATCCCGCCGCCGCGCCGCGCTACATCGAATGCCGCCTCACGGAACTCGCGCGCGGCGAGCTGTTCGACGACGAGATCACGGAATTCGTCCCGAGTTACGACGGACGCAACCGGGAACCGGTCACCCTGCCCTGCAGGCTGCCGCTGACCCTGATGCTCGGCACCGAAGGGATCGCCGTCGGCCTGGCCGCGCGCATCCTGCCTCATAATTTTCCCGAACTGCTCCAGGCGCAAATCGCCATTCTCAAGAAACAGCCGTTCAAGTGCCTGCCCGACTTCGCCACCGGCGGCCTCATGGACGCCCGCGATTACCAGGACGGCAAAGGCAGCGTCAAGGTCCGCGCCAAGATCAAGGTCCGGGATGAATCCACGGTCGTCATCAAGGAGATTCCGCCGTCGACCACGACCGATTCCTTGATCGCCTCGGTCGAGGATGCCGCGCGCAAGGGCAAGCTCAAGGTCAAATCCATCAACGATTTCACGTCGGAGGAGGTGGAGATTGAAATCAAGTGTCCTCCGGGCGTGAATGCGGAAAAAATGGTGGATGCCCTCCACGCCTTCACGGATTGCGAAGTCACTATCGCCAGCCGCATCGTCATCATCAAAGCCAATCGTCCGGTCGAGATGACGGTGTCCGAGGTGCTGGCCGAGAACACGGAACAACTGGTTCAGTTGCTCAGGCGCCAACTCGAATTGAAGCGGAAGAAACTCGAGGACGAACTGCACTTCCGCACGCTGGAACGCCTCTTCATCGAGGAACGGATTTACAAAGGGATCGAAAAGTGCAAAACGAACGAGGCGGTGGCCGCCGCCGTGCACGAGGGGTTCAAACCGTTTCGCCGGCAGATGTATCGCGACCTGGCGGATGCCGACGTGGAAAAGCTGCTCGCCGTGCGCATCCGGCGGATCTCGCTGTTCGACATCCATCGGCACCGCGAAGAGATCGACCGGGTCAAAACGGACCTCGAACAGACGCGCAAGAACCTGAAAGGCCTGACCCAATACGCCGTCGCCCACCTCGAAGCGCTGATCGGGAAGTACGGCCCGTACTATCCGCGCCTGACCACCAAGTCGAGCCGCCACGACGAAATCGACGCCAAGGAAGTCGCGTTCAAGGCGTTCAAGGTGGCTTATGACCGCGAGAGCGGCTACGTGGGCTATAAAGTCAACGGCGAGGAATTCAAGGTCGAGTGCAC
>JBEKFT010000231.1:0-4014 GCA_050013175.1 Verrucomicrobiota bacterium | reverse complement strand
CCTCAAATTTTTTTCTATTTGACCCGTACGGCGATTTCCTATACCCAGCACAGGCTGCCTCGATGCTGGTCAGCTCGGAACCGGCGCAGGATTGGGGTGCAAGCGACGACAGCCGATGCTGAAATCCAAATCATTTCTGGCGGTGGACTTTGGGGCGGGGAGTCTCAAACTCGCTGAGTTTGAGGTCAATGAATCGGGCGGGTTGCGCCTGAAACGACACGGAACCAAGTCGCTCGGCGCCGAGGGCGCGCAGGAATCCACCCGCGAAGCGTCGATCCTCAAAGCGCTCCAGGAGCTGCTGGCCGAGAAGGGGGTCAAAGCCAGGGAAGTGAACGTCTGCGCGCCGGGCTTCCATGTATTTTCCAAGTTCGTCAAGTTGCCGCCGGTGGACGCCAGCAAGGTGACGCAGATCATCCAGTACGAAGCGCAACAGAACGTGCCGTTCCCGCTCCAGGAAGTCGTGTGGGACTATCAGATCATGGGTTCCGCCACGGGAGGCGAGCTGGAGGTGCTGCTCGTGGCCATCAAGGCGGACATCGTGGAGGGCCTGTTTCGGGTGACCGATTCCGCCAAGCTGCGGCTGAATCTGGCCGATGTTTCGCCCGCGGCCCTGTGCAACGCCTTCCGTTACAATTACGGGGATCTGGAAGACTGCACGATGCTCCTGGACATCGGGGCCAAGACCAGCAATCTGCTCTTTTTCGAGAAAGGCAAGGTTTACTCGCGCAGCATCAACCTCGGGGCCAATTCCATCACCCAGGATTTCGCCAACGAGGCGAAATTGAAGTTCGATGACGCCGAGAAAATCAAGATCGCGGAGGGTTTTGTCAGCCTGGGCGGCGCGTATGAAGAGCCGGAGAATCCGCATCAAGCCGCGATCTCGAAAATTGCGCGCCAATTCATGACCCGCCTGCACATTCAGGTCAACCAGACCATGCAGTTTTATCGCGGACAACAGGGCGGATCGGCGCCGCAACGGCTGTTTCTGTCCGGGGGGGCGTCGATCATGCCTTATACGGCGCAGTTTTTTGCGGAGAAACTGAATGTGCCGGTGGAGTACTTCAATCCGTTCCGGAACGTGCAGATTGATGCGTCGGTGAACCTCGAGGAGCTGGCGCTGGTGGCCCATTCGCTCGGCGAAGTGGTGGGGTTGGGGTTGCGCAACCTCGCCCATTGTCCGGTGGAACTGAATCTGATTCCGGAGACGACGCGGCGATGGCAGACGTTTAACGAGAAGAAGCCCTATTTGATTTTCACCGTCTTCAGCCTGGTGGCGGTGGTGGGAGCCATGGGATTGCTGTTCCAGAAGCTGGCCGACGTGAAGGACAGGGAACGGGTGGCCAACGTGCTCCCGGGCCTCGAACCGCGGCGCGATAGGGCGGACAAGTTCAGCCATGCTTACAATCAACAGAAAATGGCCCTCGCCGGACTGGTCCAGGAGACCACGTGGATTGAGGACCGTTACTACTGGGCTGATGTGTGCGCGGAACTGCGCCGTGTTTTTATCCGGACCGAGGACATCAGCCAGGCCAAGCTCAAGACCGACACCGGGGTGTGGGTCGAGCAATTCCTGACCGTGGCCCCACGCGTGGCGGCGACGCCGGGGCGGCCGGGAGCGGGAGTGGACGAAGGGGCCCAGGGGGCGTCGGTGTCGGGCGCCATTCCAAAACAGATCTCCTACATCACCCTCGTGTGCCGCGCGGTCAATCTGCAAGGCGTTGTTTCCGACGCCAACACGACCATCGTTTACACACTGGAAAGCCAGTTGAAAGCCAGTCCTCTCTTCGACGAGAGAGGGACCCAGCTTCAGGGGTCCATTTATGTCGATGACACCACCGGCACGTTTACGTTCGGCGTGGTGGTGCTGCTCAAGCATCCGTTGAAATTATAGTATGTCCTGGGTCAAACGAAATTTGTATTTCCTGATCGGCAGCACGGTGGCGCTCGTGTTGTTGGGACTTGCCGGCTTCTATTTCTATTCAAACTGGAACCTCAATAACACCAACCTGGACAAGCTCAACGCGGCTTACAGCGAGCTGGACCAACTGGCCAAGAAAGAACCCAACCCGGGCAACAAAGAGGTCGATAACATTGAAATCGCGCGGCAGCAGGAGGCCCAGGTCCGCGTGATCCTGCAACAGGAACAGCGGTATTTCCTGCCCATCCCGCCCATTCCGAACCCGACCAACAACGTGGTGACCAAGGATGAATTCGCCTCGGCCCTGCGGCGGACGATGGATGACCTGGAACATGCGGCGGAGACGGCCAGCGTCCTCCTGCCTCCCAAGTACAGTTTTTCATTCGAGGCGGAGCGATCGCTGACGATCTTCGCCCGCGGCAGCCTCCAGCCGCTGTCCGCGCGGCTCGGCGAGGTCCGGGCCATCTGCAGCATTCTCTACCAGGCCAAGATCAATTCCCTCGACAACCTGCGCCGCGAGCGGGTTTCCGGCGACGATGTTCGGGGCCCGCAATCGGATTACCTCGCATACGGTTCTGTCACCAACTCGATGGCGGTGTTGACGCCTTACGAAGTGACGTTCCATTGCTTCAGCACGGAGCTGGCGTCGGTGCTCGCCGGTTTTGCCGGCGACCCGCACGGATTCGTGGTCAAGGCGATCAACGTCGAGCCGGGAGCCCTCCCGACCGGGGCCGATTCGGGCTCCGGCGGAGCCCCGGGCTACCCGGGTGTGATGACGGCCCCGCCGCCGCCGTCCTCGAAGGGCGGCCCGCCTGTGATGCTGGATGAGAAACAGCTCAAAGTGACTCTGGCGATCGACCTGATCAAATTGCTGCCCAGGAGATAACGCGCCATGCAGTTTCTGAAGAAAAACTACGAAAAGATTTTGCTGGGCCTGGTCTTGTTGGGCCTGGTGGTGGCCGTGGCTTTCCTGCCGTTCCTGATCGACAACGAAAGGCAGGCGCAGGAAGAGCGGCGCAGAATGAAATTCGACTATCCCGTCAAACCGCTGCCGCCGCTGGCGACGAACCGCTATGAGACGGCGCTCCACCGCGCGGCGACGCCCCTGGAACTGGATTTGTCCAGCAGCAATAAACTTCTGAATCCGGTCCGGTGGCTCAAAGGGCCGAATGGACCGATCAAGATGCCGGTCGGGGACGAATTGAAGCAGCTTGAAGTCTCCAGGATCTCACCGCTTTACCTGAACGTCAGCCTGGACTCGTCGAGCGTGTCCGAGTCCGGAGCGCGCTACGTGATCGTGGTGGAGCAGCAGGCGGCTCCCCGGCCGAACCAGCGCGGCAGGAGGCCGTATTACGTGTCCCCCGGCGACAAGAAGGACGCGTTCGTTTTGCGCGAGGTCAAAGGCCCTCCGGACAATCCGACGGCCCTGATTTTGGAATTGCCTGATTCCGGGGAGACGATCTCGATCAACAAGAACAAACCCTTCGCCCGGGTGGACGGCTACATGACCGATCTGCTTTACAAAACGGACATGCGGTCCTTCCCCAACCGTCGCATCGGCGACAAAATCGGAATCGGCGGCGAGGAGTATAATATCGTTGCCATCACTCAGAACGAAGTAGTATTGTCGGCCAGATCGAACGGTAAGAAATATACAGTCAGATACGGCGCCGGATCCGGAACCCAACCGACGCTTCAGTGAACGCCACCGAACCATGAGCAAAGCAGTTACCACCCCACTTTGTATTCTCCTTTTCGCAGCAGCGACTTCGCTGTCATCCGCCCAATCCAGCAACCCGACAGACGCTGCGGTCCAGGAAGCCGTTCGACGACAGGCCGACCGGATCACCCTTCGGCAGGAGTTGGAACAGGCCCGCGCCGCCGAGCAGCGGGGCGATCTTCCGTCCGCGGCCAAGCATTATGACGGAGCCTGGTCGCTGGTGGAGAGCATCGGGCTGGCGCCTTCCGATGCTGAAGCGCAAGTGACGGTCGCCGGATTGACCCGGGGACGAATGGCGCTGGCGCGTGCGTCGCAGGGTCGCGGCGACCTGCGGGACGCCGAAGCGCAAGTCCAGGACGTGTTGCGGGTGAACCCG
>JBEKFT010000230.1:0-4029 GCA_050013175.1 Verrucomicrobiota bacterium | reverse complement strand
CGCCGAGGTGATTGCGGGCTATCTGCTGACGGGGGAGGTGCGCAACGCGGTGAACCTGCCTTATCTGGACGCGAAGACCTACGAGCAGGTGAAGCCGTATCTGGTGCTGGGCGAGAAGCTCGGCCGGTTGCTGGCCCAGTTGGCGCCGCCGCAGGTGGATCGGCTGCATATCACCTATGGCGGCAAGGCGAAGGAATTGCCCAACATCGACCCGATTACGCGCGCCATCCTGCAGGGGTTTCTCTCGCGCGCTGCGGTCAAGGATTTGAACAACGTCAACGTCCGCAGCATCGCCTCCACGCTCGGGCTGACGGTTGAGGAGAAGCGTTCCAACGAGCCGGTGACGTTCAACGAGTGGCTGCACGTGCAGGCGTCGAGCGGCGGAGTGAAGGCCGTTTCCGCCGGTGGCACTTTTTTCGGCTCGCCCGACAATCCGCGAATCGTCCGCGTGTTCAGCCAGCCGACGGAAATTGTTCCGTTCGGGGTTGTGCTCTTGTTGCGGAACAAGGATCGGCCCGGAATCGTCGGCTATCTGGGCACGCTGCTGGCGAAATACAAAGTTAATATTGCCAGCATGAGCCTGAGCCGCGATACTGCGGGCGGTCGTGCCATGACCGTCTTGAATCTGGATAGCGTCCCGCCGGCTGAAGTTCTGGACGAGATTCGAAGAGACCCCGATATCACCGATGTCGAGGTGGTCAAGTTATAGAACCATCCTGGAATAACCGATTTTATGAGAAAAACGATGAAATTGCTCGTCCTGCTCGGCGCCGTCGCGCCTTTCCTGCTGTGGTCCGCTTCCAGCGCAACCGCGGGATCCACCAACGGCGCCGCGGCCGCCGCGGCGGTCACCGCCGACGGTCTTTTTACCAATACACTCGTTGCCAAGGGGAAGGGCGTCTCGGTTTCGCGCAGCAAGCTGGACGAGGAACTGATCCGCATCAAGTCTCTGCTGGCGGCGCAAGGCCGGCCCCTGCCCGACGACGCGCCGACGGTCGAACGGCAGGTCCTGGATGATTTGATCAGCCGGCAACTGCTGCTGTCCAAGTCCACCGAGGCCGACAAGGCGAAGGCCAAGGTCCAGTTCGAGGCGTCGTTGCAGAAATTCAAGATTGCCGGCAAGCTCACCGACGAGGAGTTCAATCAACGCCTCAATCAACAGCTCCGGATCCAGGATCTGACGCGGCAGCAATGGGAGCAGCAAAGCATCGAGCGGGCGATGCTTCCGATTGTGCTGCAACGGGAATTGAAAATCGACATCACCACCGACGAGGCCAGGAAGTTTTACGACGAGAATCCGGCGAAATTCGAACAGCCGGAGGCGGTCCGCGCGGCGCACATTCTCATCAGCACCCGGTCCACCGACCCGGATGCGGTGTTATCCGGCGGGCGTCCCAAGACCACCGAACTTTCCGACGACCAGAAGGCCGCGAAGAAGAAGCTGGCGGAAGATCTCCTCAAACGCGCCCGCGCGGGGGAGGACTTTGCGAAACTCGCGAAGGAATACTCCGAGGATCCCGGATCGAAGGATAACGGAGGCGAATACACGTTTCCGCGCGGTCAGATGATGCCCGAGTTTGAAGCCGCCGCGTTTTCATTGAATACCAATCAAATCAGCGACATCGTCACCACCACCTACGGGTACCACATCATCAAGCTCTACGAGAAGATTCCGGCCAAGAAAATGGATTTCGACAAGGAAGCTTCGGACATCAAGGATTACCTTGCCCAGCGTGAAATACAGAAGCAGTTCCCGGCCTACGTCCAAGGTCTGAGAAAAGATGCCGGTGTGCAGATTCTCGATGAACGGTTGAAGTCGGTCGAATTGCCGGCCCCGTCCGACACAGGCGGTGCGGCGAAGGCTCCTGGAACAGCCCCGTAACGATCCAGCAACCTCTTGCAGGTGGAGACCAGCCGCACTGGGGCGGTCAGCGCGCTGTCTTTGAATCAAAGAAAATCGATTTACCGCAGATGAATGCAGACAGACGCAGATGAGAAAAGTGAATCGGCCTTATCTGCGTTCAGGGTCGTCCATCTGCGGTTGAATTCTTGAATCGAACCTTTGCAGATCCGGACCCTCCGGACCCTGTTAGTACTTCTTGGAGAATTTCTTCTTCGACTCCGCATCGGGCGCCGGTTCGGTGACTGGAGCTTCGCCGGGTTTCTCCGGATTCTCCGAGGCCGCGGGCTGCTGCGCGGGGGCTGCCCCGCCCGGCTCCGGTGACTGCACCACTTCGACGAAGGCCATGTGCAGCGACAGGAGAGTTTGCTTGAGCAGGTTCTGCTCTTCCTTGGTGAGGTTACCCTTGGTCTTGGCCTCGATCATCTCCATCTGGTCGATGAACATCCGCGCTCCTTCGATGTCCCGCAAAGTCCGGCCCGTTTGCGGATGCGGCGTCTTGCCCAGCAGCAGCATCGCCGTGTTCGCCTGCTGCAGGACCATTTGCGCGAAGCGCGCGGACAGGACCTCGTCGCGTTCCGATCCGCTCATCGGCTGTTCGGTGGCATGCGTATCATCCATGTCCGTCAGCTTTCCTTTGCTTGCGGATTTCCGCCAGCAAAAACTGGATGAGCCTCCGCAGCCGCGTTTCCACGTCCGCCGTCTCGAGTAGGGTCTGCCGTTCAGCGGCTCCCGCCAGCACGGCACAGCAGACCTGGTCCGCGGCCTGTTCCGGATCGGCGATCGAATCCAGGTGTTTGAGGATGTCCTTGGGCGAACCGCCCGGAGGGATTGGCGCGCCCGGGAACTGCAGGGGCAGCCCCAGTTTCACCCGTTCCTCAAGCAACTCGCGCACCTTGGCGAGCAACGCGTCCGCCGCCACGCTGTCGCACGGCGGAATCTCGAGGGACCGGATGCGGTGGATGCGATACGGTTTGAAGCGGACCGCCTCCTCCAATCCGACCCGCGCCACGCCCTGCAGGATCAGGTGCGACGTGCCGTCGCGATGCCCCACGGAAACGCGGATCAACCCCAGGCCCGCGACGGGTGAAGGGGACTCGCGGGTGTTGCCCGGCTTTTGCATGGCCACGGCAAACATGCGGCTCGAATGGAGGGCCTCGGCCAGCATCTGGCGGTAGCGCGGTTCGAAAATGTAGAGCGGCAGCAAGGCTTGCGGGAACAGCGTTGCATTCGGCAGCGTCATGACGGCCGCCTCGCGGGGAATTCTCATGCCCACAATGTAGGAGAACTCGCCGCTTATTCAAGATGGAGATGGATGCTTGCCAAAATCGCATGATGACGTCATCTTGGTCACCTTATGAAAAACCAAACGGGGATCATTGTTCTCCTGTTGATTTGTGTGGGTCTGATCGGCGCGCTGATCTGGAGTCAAAAGCATGCGTCGGATCAGAAATCCACCGACGAGGCCAGCATCGGCAGCTATTCCAACAAGTGGGTGGAGACCAGCGCCGGCCTGGACCAGCAGCGTCAGGTCAATACCTCGCTCGAAGGGGATCTCAAGAAGCAAAGAACGGCGTTCGATGAGTTGACCAATGCGTACACCCAGGTCTCGACCAGCTTCGAGCAATCGCAGAACTCGCTCAAGAGCAGCCAGGAAAAAGTCGCCCAATGCGACGCGAAGATCGCCGATTTGGAATCGCAGAACCAGGCCCTGGACCAGCGCGCGCTCGACCTGAGCACGGCCATCACAAACCTGACGGCGCAAATCGACAGCACCCAGAAGAAGCTGGCGGCTTCGGAGGGCGACAAGGCGTTCCTGGAGAAGGAATTGCAACGGCTCATGACGGAGAAGGCCGAACTGGAACGCCAGTTCAATGATCTCGCCGTCCTCCGGGCGCAGGTTTCCAAGCTCAAGGAAGAACTGAGCATTTCACGCCGGCTGGAATGGATCCGCCAGGGCCTCTTTGCCCGCGCCGAGCAGAAAGGTGGCGAGCAATTGATGCAGAAGAACCCGGCCATCACCAACCCTCCGCCCCGGCAACCCACCTATGATTTGAACGTGGAAGTCAGTTCCGACGGCACCGTCAGAGTCATTCCCCCCATGACGAACAACCCGGCCGCGGCGACTT
>JBEKFT010000229.1:0-4038 GCA_050013175.1 Verrucomicrobiota bacterium | reverse complement strand
CGGCGCGGAAGCCTTGGATGAGCGGCGCATTCTGTTTGAAGGTGAGAAACGTTATTTTTGAGCCGGGGAAGGCTTCCCGAACGGCGTAGGCGGCAGGCAGGGTGAAGAGGATGTCACCCATCGATTTGAGCCGGATGAGCAGGATGGACGGATTCAATCGTGGGATTCGGGATTGGGGATTTGCTTGAGCTCCCAGAGTTTGGCGTATTTCAGGAAAGTGTAATAGGCGTAGAGCGCGGCGAGGATGAGGCCATAGCGGCCGTCGCGGAAGCCTTGTTGGGCGACGAAAATCCGGAGGAACATGGCGGGTGGGCTGAGGAGCATTTTGGCGAGGGAGGAGCGTTTGCCGGCCTGGGCGTAGCGTTGGGCCATGAGGGTCGAGTAGCGTTGGAGTTTGGCGGTGGCGATTTCCACGGTGTCCCAGGGATACTGGAGGACATGCTCGCGCAGAAGGCCGAGGCGGCCGTCGAGGGTGTAGGTTTCGTGGACGAGTTCGTCGTTGTAGCGGAATTTCGTGCGATCGAACAATTGGGGCTGGCGATAATCCGGGTACCAGCCGGAGTGCCGCATCCAATGGCCGAGGAAATGGCTTTTGCGGGGAACTCGGTAGGCGTCGAAGCGTGGGGCGGACAGTTCCCGGCGGATTTCAGCGGCGAGTTCAGGGGTGCACCGTTCGTCGGCGTCGATGCTGAAGATCCAGTCGTTTTTGGCGGCGTCGAGGGCGAGGTTGCGGAGTTTGCCGAAGCCGGAGAATTTTTCACTGATGATGCGGGCGTTGTATTCGCGGGCGATTTCGAGGGTGCCGTCCGTGCTGAAGGAATCCACGAGGATGATTTCATCGGCCCACTTGACGCTTTCGAGAACGGCGCGGATTTGCCGGGCTTCGTTCAGGGTGAGGGTGTAGGCCGTTACTGGATTTGCCGTTGTCATGCTGGCGGCTGCCAGCTTGGCACAGAGGCTTGGGGCGAGTCAAAGTTTGCGTGCGCGAGGCTGGCGGGATGAAAAGAGGATGAAACATTCAACATCCAACTCCCAACGTTCATTGGGGGTTGGATGTTGAATGACCGATGTTTTTTCCGGCTGCGCCAAACGAAGGCACCGCCCTGGCGGTCGGAGACGAGAGTGCAAAACGTCGTTGTTGAGCAGGAGGGTCCAGGTGGCCTGGCAGGCGCAGACGCCCTGGTTCCAGGAGTAGCCGCAGCCGCGGTTGGTGGTCGTTGAGGGGTGCATCTTGACACTGTCCTTACCCGCAGACTCGAATTTGCTGCTTTCTAACGAATTTCACGGTTTCCCTCAAAATCAAGGACAGTGTCAAGATGCACCCGTCGTTGAGCAATTGGGGCAATTCGGCTTTACAAGTGGTGGCCGATCGTCTATCAAGTCGGCCATCATGCCTTTGGACTGGGGCGGTCCACTGTGGTCGTCGGGGAGGGCCGCTCGGCATCGGAGAGAAGCGGCCAAGCTCTTCATTATCGCGGGCAGATGCGGGCGTCTGGCTAATCGGCTGGTCCTCTTCGCAAACTTCATCGCCTTTGCGGAGGAAGAGGGACATCGCGTCGCCAACGTGACGTTTCATTCTTACGCCGCGCTCTTCGTCGCCACACGGCGCGACATTTATTGCCGCTATCCGGCCGCCAGACGAGGGAGTTGGCTGGATGTCATCCCCGGCGTGGCTGGCGCGATCCGTTGGACACGGCTCTTTGCCCACGGCGTGCGGATGGTGGGCCAGATCAACGAGCGGCTGCCGATTCTTGGAAGCGGCTCAATTGCTTTTCGGGAGGGGCCCAGCGGATATGTTTCGTTGGAAGGCCCTGAAGTTCGGGCCCGGGTTCGGGATGCGAAGCGCGTCTTCATTTTTGGCTGGACGTTTCGCGCACCAAGGTACCTCCAGCGGCATGCGGAAAAAATCAGGGCCTATTTCAGGCCCATCGAAAAACATGATCGTGCCGCGCGTGAAGCCGTGGAAAAACTTCGCCGAAACGCGGATGTGGTTGTGGGCATCCATATTCGGCACGGCGATTACCGCAATTGGAGAGGAGGCAAGTATTTCTTTCCGGTGGAACGCTACACCGCTTGGGCGAAGGAATTGGCGGAGCAGTTTCAGGGGCGCAAGGTTTCTTTCCTCGTGTGCAGTGACGAGCCCAGGCACCAGGGCGAGTTTCAGGGACTCTCGGTCGGATTTGGAACAGGACAGCCAGTGGAGGACATATGCGCGCTGTCCGAGTGCGATTATGTCGTAGGACCGGTGAGCACCTTTACGCAGTGGGCGTCTTTCTACGGCAACAAACCCCTCTTTCACCTCCGTGATACCACGTCGCGCATCGAACGCGATCAGTTCCAAGTTTCCTACTTGGAGGAAATCCCACGATAGGCTGCCGATGGACGGACGCCGACGAAGTCCCTATCCTCGAACACACACAAATGCGCGCGCCTTCAGTGAGCGTCTTGATACCGGTATACAACGGCGAATCCTTCCTGGGGGAATGCATCGAGTCCGTTTTGGCCCGGGATTTCGCCGACCATGAATTGTTCATCAGCGACGATGGGGCCGCGGACGATTCGTCCGCCGTGATCCGGCGTTGCGCGGAGCGCGACGGGAGGATTCGCTGGTGGCGGAATCCGCGCAATCTTGGAATCGGGGGCAACTTCAATGCGTGCCGGAAGGCGGCGCGAGGTTGCCGCCATGACAGTTCCGATTGATGTGGAATTGGGTGCCGCGGGGGTTGGCGGTCAGCGCCAGATGAAGGCGCCGGCCTGGCGGTCGGAGACGAGAGTGCAATCGAAGCGAAGACGTTCGCGGGTGCGCCACCAGGCATTGAGGAACTGGTTTTGGAGCCGCCATCCGCGGCGTTTGAGCCAGGTCAGCCGGTATTTTTGGCGGTAATAGGCGCGGTCGCCGAGGCTGCCCCGCGGTGTGTGCATGCCGGCCTTGATGGCGTTCTGGGTTACGGACCCGAAATGATGAAGGAAGGAGCGGCCGGTTGTGGCCAGGCGGAAGCCGGCCTGGCGGGAACGCCGGAAGAACTCATCATCCTCGTAACCGCCGAGGCGCGGGTCGTCGTCGAAGAGGCCGGCGGAATCGAAGACCAGGTGGTGGACCATGAAACAGACGCCGCTGGCGGTTCCGAGGCGTTTGACGCGAGCCATTTTCCGCATGAATTGACGGGCGTACGCTTCGAGGTCGTAGTCGTTCGCGCCGTTGCAGATGGCGGGGCTGACGATATCGAAGTGGTTTTCTTCGACGAAAGCGAGGAGTCCTTCCAGCCAGCCGGGAGGGACCAGAACGTCGTTGTTGAGCAGGAGGGTCCAGGTGGCCTGGCAGGCGCGGACGCCCTGGTTCCAGGCGTAGCCGCAACCGCGGTTGGTGTCGTTGTGGATGACGTTGAGTTCAGGTCGCTCGGAGAGCAGGGCGGCGGTGTTGTCGGTGGAGGCGTTGTTCACCACGACGATTTGAGAATCAGAAACTCCGGAGGCGCGCAAGCTGTCGAGGCACGATTGGGTGTATCGCGCCTGATTGAAGACGGGGATGACGACGGCGACGGCGGTGCGGGCGCGGCGGGAGGTTTCCGCTGCGAAAAGGCTGTTGAAGTCACTTTCGAAGAAAGAGCAATAGGCGAGGAAGTCCCGGGACAAGCGGTTCAGGGTCTCACGAAAGTGAGTATCGGGCGGGCTGGGGCGATCGAGGGCATCGATAATAATTCGATGGAGTTCGCGCACGGGATGGGGGGCGGTCTGGAGAGTATCGGGGGACGACAAGCTATGGCGGAGAGCCGGGCGGATGAAGGAGTTGAGGGTTTTCCTGAACGGCTCTTCATCCGCGGGCCAGGGGAGGCCGAGGATGGCGGAACATTTGCGCAGTTCGGGTTCCCAGGATTGCAGAAGCCGGTCGTAGCTGAGGAACGCGGTTGGGAGGCCGGCGGAATCGCGCAGGGCTGCGAGGGTATGGTTGAACCAGATGCCGAAAGCTTTGTGGAGGGGGATGCGGTCTCGTTTTTTGAGGGAACTGGCGACGTCGAGCGGGCTTCTGACGACGAACAC
>JBEKFT010000228.1:0-4046 GCA_050013175.1 Verrucomicrobiota bacterium | reverse complement strand
TGCGAAGGAATAAAATTATTTTGAACAAATCGGGCACTTGGAGTATCTGTATTAACAGATGATGATTTCGCTGTCCGTTTAGGGTTAGTATAGAGGTTTTGCTTGTAATGCGGTTCGGACAGCGTGCAAATAGTTGGCCGCATTACCCTTCTGAGCGCCTTTGGTGAAGGCGTTTAAACCTCGTCACCACAAAGGGCCGGGCCATTTGCCCGGCTCTTTGAGTGTACGCGCGGGATTGGGGGGGGGGCGTTGATCCTGCAAAAGGCCCTTTGGATGCGTTCCGGACCCGCGTGGCGGCCGAATTCGGCGTTGCCTGCCCTCCGTTTAAAGTCTAATCTTCACGTCAGATGAAACACCAGCTCGACTTCGAGAAGCCGATTGTTGAACTGCAGAACAAGCTTGTGGAGTTGAGGAAACATCCCGAAACGAACTCGCTCGACATCAGCTTCGAGGACCAGATTCAGCAGATCGAACGCAAAATCGAGGAAACGCGCCGCCAGATCTTCTCCAATCTGAACGCCTGGCAGAGGGTGCAACTGGCGCGGCATCCGAAGCGGCCTTATACACTCGACTATATCGGGTCCGCCTTTGCCGGTTTTTCGGAACTGCACGGGGACCGGCTGTTTGGCGAGGACCGGGCGGTGGTTGGCGGCCTGGCGCGCCTGGGGGAACACAGGGTGGTGGTGATCGGCACGCAAAAGGGGCGCGACACGAAGGAAAACATTTTGCGCAACTTCGGTTCCGCGCATCCCGAAGGGTACCGCAAAGCGCTTCGGTTGATGAGGCTGGCGGACAAGTTCGGCCTGCCGATCATCGTGCTGATCGACACGGCGGGCGCTTACCCGGGCATCGGCGCGGAGGAACGGCACATTGCGGAAGCCATCGCCGTGAATCTGCGCGAGATGATGCTCCTCCAGGTTCCCATCATCGCGACGGTCATCGGCGAAGGCGGCTCGGGCGGCGCGCTGGGCATCGGCGTGGCAGACCGGGTGTTGATCCTCGAGAACGCGTATTACTCCGTCATCAGCCCGGAAGGCTGCGCGGCCATCCTCTGGAAAGACCGGTCGGCCGCATCGAAAGCCGCCGAGGCCCTGAAAATCACCGCCAAGGATCTCCTGGAACTCGGTCTGGTGGATGAAATCGTTCCGGAACCTGTCGGCGGCGCCCATACGGATCCGGAAATGATGGCGAAGAACCTCCAGGCATATCTCCTCAGCCACCTGGAAGAAGTGCTCGAGCTGTCCGTCGCCGACCGGCTGAAAACCCGGTATCAAAAATTCCGCGCTTACGGCCACGTTCTCGAGAAAATTCCGGCCCCCGTCGAGTCCGACCAAGCGAAAGGGGCCGGCGATCCCGCCCCGAAGCAGCTTTCTCCGGCGAACGCCAGGAGTGCGGCCTGACCGGCTCCCGGGTAGCATCGTGCTCTATCCGCTGACATTTCATCCTCTTTTCAAGGAACGGGTCTGGGGTGGCCGAAACCTGGAATCACTTTACGGGAAATCGCTGCCGCCCGGAATCCCCATCGGCGAATCCTGGGAGATCTCCGACCGCCCCGGCGATGTGAGTGTGATCGCCAAGGGTCCGCTCGCGGGCAAAGACCTGCGCTGGCTCATGGAACATCATGAGCGCGACCTGCTCGGCGGCGCGGCCTCGCAGAACGGCCGGTTTCCCTTGTTGATCAAAATCCTCGATGCGCAGGACAAACTCTCGCTGCAGGTCCATCCGCCGCCGCAGAAAGCCGCCGAATTGGGCGGCGAACCGAAAACCGAGCTGTGGTACATCGTTCGGGCCGCGCCGGCGGCCGAATTGTATGTCGGCCTCAAGCGCGGCGTCACACGGCGGGAATTCGAGCGGAAAATTCAGACGGGGGACGTGGACGGATGCTTTCATCGCGTGCCGGTCAAGGCCGGCGACGCGATGTTTCTGCCGAGCGGCCGCGTTCATTCGATTGGCGGAGGCCTTGTCCTCTTTGAAATCCAGCAGAATTCCGACACGACCTATCGCGTTTTCGACTGGAATCGCGCCGGGCTGGACGGCAAGCCGCGCGAACTGCACATCGCGCAATCGCTCGCGAGCATTGATTTCACCGATTTCGAGCCTTCGCTTGTGGACACCCAGTTTTCCACCGCGGGCCGTTTCAAGATCCGGCCCCTGGCCAGACATGCTCTGTTCAAGGCCGACCTGTTCCGCGCGCTCTCGCAGGAGTCTCTGGTCTTCAGGCAGCCCCGGCTCCGGATCGTGGCCGTCCTGGAAAACCGGGTGCGCGTGACCGACGGGACCACGGCGGTCGATCTGCATCCGGGCCAATTCTGCCTGGTCCCCGCGAGCGTGAAGAAGCTTGAGCTTGCCAACAAGATCGGATCCAGCTTTCTGCTCGTTGAAACGGGCGGGTGAGCTGCACGGAGAGCGGGTCTGCGACCCGCAGCAACGCTGGATACCCCAGCAACGCCCGCGACTTCCGTAACGGTCCGACATCACGATGACGCCCAACCCGCTGCGGCTCACAGAGCCGCGGTCCGGAGAGCGGGTCTGCGACCCGCAGCAACGCTGACAACGCGAGGGGCGAGGGAAGATTCCAGCGTGTTTGGGTTTTCAGACGCCCTGCGGTTCATGCGTTTTGTTCCCTTGTATTTGCCCGCGGGCTGTCTCATCTTGACTCGGCCTCGGCCTTGCGGCTGGAAACAGTTTCACGAGCGAGGCCGCTGAGAAAGTGAAAAAATTCATTCAGAGCTGGCTGATCAACACCCTCGCGGTGCTGGTCGCGGTTTATACCGTCCCCGGCATTCACTTCAAAGACAAGAGCCTGCTGACGCCGTTTATCACGTCGCTGGTGCTGGGCATTCTCAACGCTTTCATCCGGCCCATCATCATGCTGCTGGCGCTCCCGCTGCTGATTTTCACCCTCGGCCTGTTCATGCTGGTGATCAATGCCCTGCTGCTCTACCTCGTCGGCATCGTCCTTCAGACGCATTTTCAGGTGGACGGCTTTTGGGCCGCGTTTTGGGGATCGCTGGTGATCAGCATCGTTTCCATGGTGCTGAACTCATTCACCGGAAGAGGCGGCTCGCGATTCGAATTCCGGCGTGGCCCCCGCCCGCCGGGTCCGGATCGGGGTGGCAACGGGCCGGTGATCGATGTGTGAGCGGTTCCCGCCGAATGCGCGCGGGCGGGGCCCTTCATTCCCGCCGGTACGCCGCTCGCAGGGTTTGGACGCCGCGTTTTTGGAACTCCCGCTCGAAATCGGTCAGCAACCCGGCGAGGTCCGCGGGAGTTTCCACCGGCCGGAATGCGGCGTGCGCCGCAAACACCTCCCGCATTTGCTCGAAATAGTTCCGATCGTCCGTGCGCAAATAGAGGACTCCGTCCGGCGCGAGCGCGCGCAGTGTGATTTCGGGAAAGCGCTCGTTGACGAGCCGCTTCTTCCAATGTTTCCGCTTCGGCCAGGGGTCGGGGAAATAGAGATGCAGCGCGGCGGTTGAATGGGGCGGCAGGAGGTACTTGAGAAAATAGGACGATTCGATCCGCACGCCGCGCAGGTTCACGAGTCCGGCGCGACGGCCCTTGCGGTCGAGCTTGCGAAGCCGTCCCAGCAACCGTTCCACGCCGATGAAATTGCGGTCCGGGTGCAACGTTGCGTCATTCACCAGGAACGACGCGTCGCCGCAGCCCAATTCCACTTCGAGCGGCCGGCCGATCGGGAAGAGCGCCGTCAGGTCGATGGGCTCGAGGATGGAATGCAGTTCGACAATCAGATCGGGTTGTGAGCCCGCGGCGACAGAATTGATTCCGGGGATTGGATTGTTGTTTTGAGATTTCAAATTTGAAGTTTGAAGAATGGTCGGGGCGGTGAGATTCGAACTCACGACCTCTTGTACCCGAAACAAGCGCGCTACCAGGCTACGCTACGCCCCGAACCAGAGCCCGCAATGATGCGGGTTCTCCACCGGCATTGCAACCCGGATCTTCGGGTCAATCAAACGCTTGTCCGGCGCAACAGAGGACATTCTTGACCTTGTGCCGGACGAGATCCCTGACCCTGGCGCGGG
>JBEKFT010000227.1:0-4053 GCA_050013175.1 Verrucomicrobiota bacterium | reverse complement strand
AATCGTTACATTTGTTCCCGCTCCAGTGATGTGTTGATTTTGCCTCAACATGGGATCACCCGCAGACCCCTCACACCCTTTTGTATAAAAAACCCCGGCCAACAGATGCTCTGTTGTGTTCGTTGGGATCCTGTCAATTATATAGTCAAAATCGCCATAGTATGGGTTGGTGATTGATCCATCCCCCAACATCGTGGAGGTGCCGAGCGCGTTCGTTTGTGCAGAAATCCAGATTTCGTTGGTCGCGCCTGTCGCCCGGACAGCAAGCGGAACCATAAAAAGGAGAAAAAGAGGAATGAACTGAATGGCGCGCCAGAAGTGATTAGTCGATTTGTGACTGGTTATCATTTTCATTGAGGAATGATGAACAGTCCTGAATAATGACACCGGTTCACTTTTTCAGGTGGTAAAGCGGGTTGGCCACGTGAGTCTATGTCCCATCTTTAACGCCTCCGCCATCCATTTCAACCGCATTGTCGTCTCCTGCCGCAGCCGGCGTGCCATCTTCACCTTCCGCCGGCCCCCTTTCCGTTGCCGATCCTCGTCACTCCGAAAAATCGGCTCGCGCCGGCTGCCTCGGTTCAGCGCGCGGCAATTCGCCCCGGGCTGTTCCACTCCGAGCCTCCGGCTTCAGGTCCACAACTGGCGGTCGAGGGAACGGTATTGGATCGCCTCCGAGATATGTTCTCCGGCGATGGCTTCCGAGCCGGCCAGGTCGGCGATCGTGCGGGCCACCTTCAGCACCCGGTCGTAGGCGCGGGCGCTGAGGTTCAAATCGGCCATGGCAAACTTCAGGAGTTCGAGGATGGCCGGTTCCAGCCGGCAGTGTTGTTTGAGCTCGCGCGTGTTCATGCGCGCGTTGCACGTGGTCTTGGGCCGCTCTTTGAAACGCTCCTGCTGCCGCCGCCGGGCCGCCACCACCCGGTCGCGGATTTTCCCGGAGTCCTCTCCCGTCCGGTCGCTGGTGATCTCGCGGAACTGCACCGGGGGCACTTCGATGTGCAAATCGATCCGGTCCAGCAAGGGACCGGAAATGCGGCCCAGGTAATTCTGGATCTCGCGCGGCGAGCAGCGGGATTCGCCCGGCATTTTTCCATCCGGCGTCGGGTTCATCGCGGCCACCAGCATAAATTGAGACGGAAACGTCATGGTTCCGGCGGCGCGCGAAATGGTGACGCGGCCCTCCTCGATCGGTTGACGCAACGTTTCCAGGACACTGCGCTTGAATTCCGGGAGCTCGTCCAGGAACAGAACGCCATGGTGCGCGAGGGAAATCTCGCCCGGGGTGGGATTGATGTTGCCACCGAGCAACCCCGCGTCGCTCGCGGTATGGTGCGGCGCGCGGAACGGTCGGCGCGTGACCAGCGCCTGGCCGGGCGCGAGCAGGCCGACGATGCTGTGGATCTTGGTGGTCTCCAGGGCTTCGTCGAGCGTCAGGGGCGGGAGAATGGTGGCGAGCCGCTTGGCCAGCATGGATTTGCCGGTTCCCGGCGGCCCGATGAGCAGAATGTTGTGGCCGCCCGCCGCGGCGATTTCCAGCGCGCGCTTGACCGACTCCTGCCCCTTGACTTCGGCAAAGTCCATTTCCTCGTCGTCCGCGGTCTCGAATATCTTCGTGATATCCACCTTCGTCGGCGGGATTTTGAGAGCGCCTTCCAGAAAACTCGCCGCTTCGCGGAGGTTCTGAATGGGGATGACCTGGAGGCCGGCGACCACGGCGGCTTCGGGTGCATTGTCCGCGGGAACGAGCACGCCGGCCTTGCGATCGACGCGGGCGCGGAGCGCGATGGGCAGCACGCCTTTGACCGGGCGGACGGCGCCTGTCAGGGCCAGTTCTCCCACGATGCAGAAGTGATCGAGCTGGTCCGTCTCGATTTGTTCCCCGGCGGCGAGCACGCCGAGGGCGATCGGCAGGTCAAAGCTGGGCCCTTCCTTTTTCACGTCCGCCGGCGCGAGATTGATGGTGGTGCGGCCCATCGGGAATTTGAAGCCGGAGTTGTTCAGCGCGGTCAGGACGCGGTCTTGGGATTCGCGCACGGCGGCGTCCGGCAGCCCCACGATGACAACTTTGGTGTCCCCCCACCCGGCGTTCACCTCCACTTCAACCGGGTAAGCCTCGATCCCATTTACCGCAGCCGAACAGACCCTCGCCAACATGGCGCGATTATCGGCGGTTGCTCCGGACGTTGGAAGAGAAAAGTTTCCATGATTCGCGCCGAAACGAGGCTGCTTCAACAATCTTATCCTGGCCATTCTGCGGGGAGAAGTCACCAATGCGTCGGGCACCGTGGCCTGGCTGGACGCTCATTCTCGAACAGAGCCGACGACCCTCGTTTACGGACGGACAGAGTAATGCTGTCCCAGGGGCTTGACGGCGGCGGCGCATTCCAGGAAGTTTCTCACCACCTGCGAGCGATCCTGCCGGCGCCAGACGAGCACGGTCTGCACGGGCGGAAGGCCGGGCGGCAGGGGCCGGAAGACCAATCCCGGGCGTTTCACCTCCGCCAGGGCGGCCGTGGTGGGGGCGACGCCGAACCCGGCCGAGATCAACCACATTTTCATCTGCACATCCTGGGCATACTGCGCCGGATAGGTTTTGGCGCCCGCCCTGGCACACGCCGCCAGGAACGCATCGTAGTAGCCGTGCTGCTGGCCGGGCTGAATCATCACAAGCCCTTCGCCGTCGAAATCCTTCCACTCCAACCGGCGCTTGCGGGCGAGTCGATGCCCCGCGGGAGCGGCGAGCACCTGGGGCGACTGCTCGACGAAACGCCATTCCAGTTCCGGAAAGTGGACTGGCGGCCGCAGCAGGCCGGCATCCAGTTCGCTGGCTCGCAGCCGGAGCAACTGCTCGGCCGTGGTGATTTCAGACAGCGAAAGCTGCACGCCGGGAAATCGCTGGTGATAGAGGCGCAGAACATTCGCCAGCCACGGACTGGCCGCCGGTGCGATGACGCCGACGCGCAGAGTGCCCACCGCTCCGTGCTCGGCCTTCCGGGCGAGCTGCTCCGCCTGCGACGCGGCGCCCAGCACGCCCCGGGCCTCCTTGAGAAACACGCGGCCTGCCTGCGTCAACGCCACGGAGCGCGTGGTCCTCTCCAGGAGGCGCACGTTGAGTTCCTCCTCCAGAGCTTTGATCTGGGTGCTCAATGCCGGCTGCGCAAGACGCAGCCGCTCGGCGGCGCGGCGGAAGTTCAATTCCTCCGCCACCGCCACAAAATAGCGCAAATGTCGCAATTCCATGCCGTCTGCCCGCTTGATTGATACATAAAAACGATCAATTGGCAATCAAACTTGTATTGGGCAGGCGGCCCTTGCCGGTGAAGACTGTCTTCCAGCATCCCCGATGGTGGAAGTGCCTCGATCGCGTCAGGACACTGGCGCGGTTCGCCCGGATTGCAGCTGATATGTGGATCGTTCGTCTGGCCTTGCGCCGGCCCTACACGTTTGTAGTGGCCGCGCTGCTCCTTTTGCTGCTCACCCCCTTCGTGCTGACGCGCACGCCCACGGACATTTTCCCGAGCATCAACATCCCGGTCATCAGTGTCATCTGGCAGTACAACGGCCTGGACGCGTCCGAGATCGAACAGCGCATGGTGTACAACAACGAACGCGCCATGAGCATCACCGTCAACGACATCGAGCACATCGAGTCCACTTCGTACAACGGCATCGGCGTGATCAAAGTCTTTCTCCAGCAGGGCGCATCGGTGAGTGCCGCCGTCGCCCAGATCACCGCGATCGCGCAGTCGGTTCTTCGCCAGATGCCGCCCGGCACCACGCCGCCGCTCGTCATTCAATACAACGCCTCGACCGTCCCCATTTTCCAATACAGTTTCAGCAGCCCGAAACTGTCGGAACAGGAACTGTTCGACGTCACGGCCAACCAGGTGCGCATCGGGCTGTCCACGATCCGGGGCGCCGTGGTCCCCTGGCCCTACGGCGGCAAGACGCGCGTCGTTTCGGTGGACCTCAATCTCCCGGCATTGAAGGCGAAGAACCTGTCGCCGCAGGACGTGCTGAACGCCGTCAACGCCCAGAACCTTATCCTGC
>JBEKFT010000226.1:0-4118 GCA_050013175.1 Verrucomicrobiota bacterium | reverse complement strand
TCTTGCATTGAATGTTCCCGTCCGTAGGATGGCGGGCGTGAGCACTTCAATGCAGTCAAGGGGCGTCTCGACGACTCCCGGAACCCACGCTCCGCATGCCGCTTCTTTTGTCACCACCCATTGGTCGGTCGTGCTCTCGGCGGGACAAAGCGACACCCCGCGCGCGCTGGACGCGCTGTCGAAACTTTGCCAGACGTACTGGTATCCGCTGTATGCCTACGTGCGCGGGCGCGGACATTGCCGGGAAGACGCGCAGGACCTGACGCAGGCATTTTTCGCGCGGTTATTGGAGAAGAAGTGGATCGGCAGCGCGGACCGGGAGAAGGGGCGGTTTCGGTCTTTCCTGCTGACCGCGATGAAACGGTTTCTCGCCGACGAATGGGACAAGGTGCGAGCACAAAAGCGCGGGGGCGGGGTGCCGTTGCTTCCGTTGCAATTCGATACGGCGGAAACGCGGTTGAGCCGCGAACCCGTTGATGATGTCACGCCGGAACAGAGTTTTGAGCGGCGCTGGGTGTTGACGTTGCTGGACGAAGTCCTCAAACGGCTGCGGATGGAATACAAGCAGGAAGGAAACACGGAACTATTCGCGGAGTTGAACCCGTGCCTCGTTGGCGACCGCACGTCGCTGCCTTACGCGGAGCTTGCAAGGAAGCTGGCGCTCACCGAAAGCGCCGTGAAATCGGCGGTGCATCGGCTGCGCCAGCGCTACCGGAAATTGTTGCGGGAGGAAATTGGCCAAACAGTCGCCGCACCCGGCGAGGTGGAGGATGAGTTGAGGCATTTGTTCGCCGTGCTTGGCAAAAAAGGGTAGTCATCCGGCCGGGTTGGCGGGTTGCTTTCGATCCTGCCGCGCAACCTTGGGTCACGGTTTCCTAAGTAGAGGGTGGAAGCATACATTGTTATGGACACAAACCGATTCTGCCCGGGCTGCCAGAAACCGCTGCCGCGTGACGCGCCGTTGGGTCTGTGCCCGGAGTGCCTCGTCAAGGCCGGCTTCAATACCGGCGCCGAACCGGGCAGCGAAAGCACGGGGTTTACCCCTCCGCCGGTCGAGCAAATCGCGAAGCTTTTTCCCCAATTCGAAATCACCGGGTTCATCGGCAAAGGGGGAATGGGAGCAGTCTATAAGGCGCGACAGCCGGGGTTGGACCGGTTCGTCGCGCTTAAGATTCTGCCGCCGAGTGTCGCTGCCGGCCCTGGTTTCGCCGAGCGGTTCAATCGCGAAGCTCGCGCCCTGGCCAGGCTCACCCATCCGAACATCGTCACCGTCCATGACTTCGGCCAGGTCGGCGACCTGCACTATCTGGTCATGGAATTCGTGGATGGTTCAAATCTCCGCGAGGTGGAGCGAGCGGGCCGGCTTGCGCCCGAACAGGCTCTGGCCATCGTGCCACAGATTTGCGATGCGCTTCAATTCGCCCACGGCGAAGGCATCGTCCATCGGGATATCAAGCCGGAGAACATCCTGCTCGACAAAAAAGGCCGCGTCAAAATCACCGACTTCGGCATCGCGAAGATCCTCGGCCAGCCGTTGGACAAGTCCTCGCTCACCGGCGCAAAAGACGTCGTGGGCACGCCGCATTACATGGCACCGGAGCAGATCGAGGGGCCGACGCTGGTGGATCATCGCGCGGACATTTATTCGCTGGGCGTGGTTTTTTACGAAATGCTCACGGGCGAGTTGCCGCTGGGAAAATTTCAAGCGCCATCGAAGAAAGTCCAGGTCGATGTCCGCCTGGACGAGGTTGTTTTGCACGCGCTGGAAAAGGAGCCGGAGAGGCGTTACCAGCAGGCGAGCCAGGTGAAAACCGCGGTGGAAACCATTGCAGGCTCCGCAGCGCAATTCGCGGCAGCTCCGGCGGCATTTGCTGCGGCAAACCCGCCCTCCGGCGCGGGAAAAATCACCGCGCCCGCGGTGGCCTTGATGGTTGGCGGGTTTTGGAAAGTATTGTCGGCATTTTCGGCCGTGTTTTTCCTGACCGGTGGCGGTGGATGGCTGAGCAGAATCCCGGGTTTGGGAAGTTTAGGAAATGTTTTGGGCGCGTGGGGTCCGGTGGCCATTTTCAGCATCATGCTTCTCAAGGTGGTTCCCGGGCTCCTGATCCTGTTTGGCGGCTTCCAAATGTTGCGGAGGCGCAGTTACGCCTGGGCCTTTGCGGCCGGCATCCTTTCGATCATCTCTTGCAGCCTGATCGCTTTCCCGATTGGAATCTGGGCTCTCATCGTGCTGGCGCAGGAGGATGTTAAATCGGCCTTCGGTTCCACGACGGCGCCCGCCGCGCCGATCTCACCACAACGCGACCCTTTTTGGCGGCGGTTCGCGGTTGTCGCGGGTTGTGTCATTTTGATTTCAATTGCGATTGGAGTCATCGGGCTGCTGGTTTTAGCTGTTGCCATTCCGAATTCTCTCAAGGGGCGTCAACACTCCCAGGAGATGGGCGCAGGGGATCTGAAGCAAGCAGGCATTCGCGAGGATGCCGGCGGCGAGTTCCGAAAGGATTCCAGCCAATTTTTTCCGCTCAACCCAGACGGACGTTTCAGCCTCGACCACGTCAAAGGCCGGATCGAAATCCACGGCTGGAGCAGCAACGCCGTCGTCATCAACACCGCCATTCACGGCAAGACCAGCGAGAGTGTCGAAGCCGTCAACATCAACATCGATTCAAATTTAGAAGGAGCCAGCGTGCATACCGACCAGCCGTCGAGAGGGACCGGCTTTCCCTGGAACTGGCTGTGGTTCAACAACAATAACGTTGCCAGCGTGGATTATGTCATCAAGGTTCCACAGGGCGCGCGGTTGTCGGATATTCGCAGCGTCAACGGTCACATTGAGATTGATGGCATTTCAGGCGACATCGCGGCATCCACTGTCAACGGGGAAACGGAAATCAAGGACGCCGCCCGCGATTTGAAACTCTCGACCGTGAACGGCCGGATCAGGGCGGCCATGATCCGGCTCGGCGGAGGACAATCGGTGTCGCTGGCCGCGGTTAACGGCGATGTTGAGCTGGCCGTGCCAGACGATGCCGCCGCCAGTTTTTCCGTGAGCACGGTCAACGGCAGCATCAGCAGCGAATTCCCTTCTCTCCAGCCGAAGACGGAATTTCCTATCGGCAACAAGTTGGACGGCAGTCTTGGCGGCGGCGGCGCGACCGTGACAGCCAAGGCCGTCAATGGCAGCGTCAGAATCCTGAAGATCCAGGCTGCGAAGCAAAGTCTGGCCAACCCGCCGGCTGTCATGGCCGGCCGAGTGATCCTGGAAGACGAGGGTCAAACCGTGGCGGGATTGCCGCCGGTCATCGTCGAGACACAGATACGAAACCAACCACAGAACTTGCGCGATAAAAGTCAAATTGGAGCCGGACAAAACTTACGCCTATTGGTTGAATAGCCAGAAGGTCAGCCATTTCAAGGATTCGAAAGGCCGTTCGGCTGTCCCGTATCTGCTGGTGTTCCAGACTCACGGAAGCTGAGCTTGGAGCCAAGTCAGTCGGAAAACTTTCCCGAATTCCAAAATCCCGCGCGGATCCAGCATGTGCCGTAACTCGCGCATGGCGGGGTGGCGACGGCTCGTCGCCCGTGTGATAGGAGAAACGCAAGGGATCCAGGCGACGCGCCGGCGCCTCCCCGCCACACCGCCACATGCAACTTGCGCGACCCGAACTTACCTTGCGCCCGCAATGTCGAAGTCATCCGAGTGTTCCGTGATCCGTCTGCGGGGCGTGCGGCACAATAACCTGAAGAATTTCGATCTGGACCTGCCGCTCCACCGGTTGATTGTCATCACGGGGTTGAGCGGTTCGGGAAAGAGCTCGCTTGCCTTCGACACGCTTTTCGCCGAGGGCCAGCGGCGTTACATCGAAACATTCTCCCCATACGCCCGCCAGTTCTTCGATCGCATGGACAAACCGCGAGTGGACAGCATTGAGGGCATCCCGCCCGCCATTGCCGTCGAGCAGCGCAACGCCGTCCGGACGACGCGCTCGACCGTCGGGACGATGACGGAGATTTGCGATTACATGAAGGTGCTGTGGCCGAACATTGCGCGGTTGCATTGCCGCCAGTGCCGCCAGCCGGTGCGCAAGGATTCCCCGCAGCAGATTTGGGACGCCTTG
>JBEKFT010000225.1:0-4119 GCA_050013175.1 Verrucomicrobiota bacterium | reverse complement strand
ACCTCTGCCATCGCATCCGCGCCGCGTTGAGAGAGCAAAACCCATTGCCGTTGCGCGGAACCGTGGAAGTGGATGAAACATGGGTTGGCGGGAAAGCCAGATACAGAGGACGCGGATACAAGGGCAATAAGGTAATCGTTGTCGGCGCAATCCAGCGAGCCGGCCCGCTCCGGCTACAGCTTATTTCCCGCGCAGATCGCAAGACCTTGCACAAATTCATTCACCAAAACACCCTGCCTAAAACCGAAGCGATTTACACGGATGAGTTGAAAGCCTATCGCGGCATTGCCGATGAGGACACCCGCCATGAAACAGTGAACCACAGCGCCGAACAGTGGGTGAACGGGAAAGTCCATACCAACACCGTCGAAAGCGTGTGGAGTTTGCTTAAACGCTCCATCATCGGCGCATACCACAAAATCAGCGTCAAACATCTGGACGCCTACCTTGATGAATTGGAGTTCCGTTTCAACAATCGAAGCAATGATTGGGCCTTCCGGGATGCCTTGATGAAACTCGTGTCCGCTGATAAACTCACATACGAACAATTAACGAACGCAGATTATGGCACCCAAAAAACACCCAACGGAACTAAAAACGCGCCACGCAATACGAAGGCTCTTTCCTAAAGAGGTAATTCATCATGTCAAAAAAGCAGCAAAGCAAGACTCTAACAGGTCAGCGACAAAACCCTGCTCCAAGTAGCCCGTGCTTACAATTGGAGACGGTCAAACTCCTGTGCTTTTTTTGTACGTTTCCGACCAAACTTAACATATTCTACCGTGAGCGTTTTGGGCATTCCAAATTGAATATCTTTGTCAGGGCCAAGAAGAAACTCATTCGTGACTGGAATGTTTCGGACGCCCTGTTCCTCAACTTTCTTCCGAACAACCTCTGTCACATCTTTGGCCACATTGCATGTGGCATAGACTGCTTTGTAAATTCTCACTCTCCAAATCAGAAATGAAAGACTCACCAATAACAATAACAGCGCACATCCTGATAAACATAACAGGATTAACCGTGTTGCTGTCCTATCCACTGGAAGGAACTTTGCCCCCGTTAAAAGTATTGCTGTTAGTACTAGTAATAACAATCGCGCTACTCCTGTTCCTAGCTCTTTTTGAAACGATTCGTAAAACTCGCGCATATCGGCGTGAATTAACAGTACCACATCAATGCGTCAAGTAGATAATCCCGGGATCAACTGGTACTCGATTTGGACAGCATCCGCACAGCGGGATGACCAACCGGTTTTCAAATAGGAGAAATGAAACCTAAATCCCCCAACAAAACTCGGGCTTCCCCCGTCCAAGAACCGCTATTTTGGACAGCACTGTTCTTCATGCAGCCGGGCTTCTGATCCTCCCTCCCGCGGAAACAACTACTGGCCGAGGAAGACGCTGCCGCTTTGGTTTGTGCCGAGGAAATAGCCAAGGCCGACGCCCTGGTTTTGAAGGAGGACGCCGTTGAAGCCGAACTTCTTCCCGGTCGCCGGGTTCAGCACGGTTCCTCTGAAGAGCCCCCGTCCTGTCCCCAGGGTGAGGGTCAACTTGTTGGTGAAAGTGGTATCGGTGACCTTGTTGTTGGAGGCGATTATCACATTGTTCGTGATCGGCGCTGCGAGATCGCCTCCGTTCAGGACCACGCGGCCAGTGATGAAGTCCAGGATCGGTCCCGCGGAAGTGGATGGCGAATGAAACGACGAGCCGACAGCATTGGTCTCGATGTCGAATCCACCCGGATAGAGCGCGGCTTTGGGAATCGGCTGTTTGATCCAACTGAACCTTCCGCCCAGGCTCTGCGAATTCGTGAACGTCAGCCAGCCGAGAATCTGTCCCCGGCCGCCGTAGAGGGAAACATAGAGCGGCCAATCTCCGGTACCGACCAGGAGCGCTGTTTTTGAGAGCGCCGCGCCGTCGGACAGCGCGCCGCTGAGTAGAATCTGGCCCGGCTTGGTCACGGTCACCGCGCCATAACCGTCCCCCTGCGGCGCGAGGGCGCCACCGTCTGCGTATCCGGGGAAAACAAGCGTATATTTGCCGGCCAGCAGTGTGGAGTTGCCGGCTTTGAATGGAGCGCGCTCCGCCTGAAGTTCGGCAAGCCACGATCCATCCGTAACTGTGCCGGTGATGCCGTTGAAGTTGGTGGAATCCATCTGGAACGCGAGCGCGAGGGCATTGGTGCCAGTCCGGTGAATGAGGTTGGTTCCTGCGCCGGAAGAGTCGAGGTGTCCGCTGAAGGCGTAGAGCTTCGCGCCCATTTGCAGGGTGCCGCTGTACCCGCCCCGGGTTCCCGTGGTCAACGAAAACGCCCCGGATTGCAGAAACTCGACTTCGCCGGCCGGATAGAACAGCCCTCGATACGACGCCGCGATCGAAGCAAACGGAAGCGCGGTTGGATTGGCGTTATAGACGACCAGCGCGAAATCCTGTTCCGGGATGGATCCGCCGATGGCCAGGGCGTCGGCGGCGATGTCGGCGGCGGTGATGGTCACGGTGAAGCTGCCCGAGGTGCCCGCGGGCAGGAACACACTTTCGACGTTGTTCAGCGAATCCGCGGTTCCACCGGCGACGGAGGTGGCGCCGCTGAAGACATTGCCCTTGTAGGTTTCGCCGCCGACGGTGACGGTCAGGTCGAGATCATTGACCAGGGCTCTGGCCGCTGCAAGGCTGCCGGGAGGGTCGGTCCACGCGACGGTGACGCGGAATGGCTGGGTTGAATCGGTGATCGTTCCGGTGAAGGTGCGCGTCTGGCCGGTGGCGGTGAATCTATCCACCTGATCGCGCAAGATGCGCGGGACGCCATCGAAGGCGCCGCCGAGGTCCAATTCACCCATGCCCTGGCTGGGAGACCACAGTGTGTCGCCGGCATTGGCGCCGGTCATGTAACGGGCGGAGTTCATGAGGAAAGCCTTGGTCATGGCCGGACTGGGCGCCACGAGGTTGTCATTGAGAAAGTATTGGCGGACCAGGGCGCAGGCGCCGGAAACCGCAGGCGCGGCGTGGCTCGTGCCGGTGGAAACGGTGTAAAACTCCTGGCCGAGCGGAAAGAAGAGGTCGGCGGTGCTGCTGCCCGGGACACCGCAGATGCCGTCGCCGTTTGCGAGGAAGCACGAGAGCGCCGCGCCGGTGCCGTTGGTGGTGGCACTGCCGCTCTGTGGGACGCCTCCTGTGACGTGCGTTCCCGGAGCGACAAGGTCCGGCTTCATGCGTCCGTCCGAGCACGGTCCCTGGCTGGAAAAACCGACCACGGCGTTTGCGTTGTCGGCGTCGGAATCCGTGTTGCCGCAGCCGTCAGAGCCGGAACGACTGTTGCCACCGTCCGCCGGGGCCAGCGACCTGACGTTGTCGGCGGCGCCGACGGTGATGACGTTTTTCGCGGTGCCGGGTGAAATGATGGACTGCGCGCTGGGTCCTCCATTGCCCGCGACGAACACGATGACCATTTGCCTTTCCAATGACGAAGCTCCGACGTCGCGGACCAGGGTGTCATAGGTTTGGGCGTCGAGATCGTAACTCGCGCCATTGGTCGCTCCCCAACTGTTATTGCAGACCCTGGCGCCGCTGTCGTAAGCTTGTGTTTCCAACGTGGTATAATCCGGGCTGGTGAACGTGTCCGGATCGAAAATCACCGAAGACCCGACTTTGACGAACGGGCAGACACCCAGGCCGTAGCTGTAGCCCGTCGAGTCCGCGAACGGGAAGCCGCCCAGGTCGTCGTAGCCCGCGACGATGTGGGTGTTGAGCGTGCCGTGGCCGTCGCAGCCTTTCAGCGTGCTGGGGGGATTGGGGGTGGCGGTGCCTTCAAGCCGAATGTAAGCCACGCGGCTGTTTTTCGACGTGTCGCCCAGGGGATAAAGTCCGAAATGGCCCGGCTTGAGCGTGCCGTTGTCGATGCCGCTGTCGCTCATGTCCACCACAAAACCCGAGGCGCCGAACTGGGCCTGGGTGAATCCCTTGCCTGCCAGCCACGCCAGATAGCCAGGGCCGCTGGGAAAATCCGACGACAGATTGCCGGCGACGATCTGATCCTGGCGCTCGTCCATTTTCTTCGGTTAGAAATAAGGCTGGATGGAGATCACATCCGGCTGGGCGGCGAGGTCCTTCAGCCGTTCCG
>JBEKFT010000224.1:0-4124 GCA_050013175.1 Verrucomicrobiota bacterium | reverse complement strand
CGCGCAGGACCGGAAAGTGGTGGACTTTGCAAAGTCCAACCTGCACGTGCTGAACTACAGTGTGCCGGTTCGCCGGCGGATGCGGTTGGCGGAGTTGAAGGAGCATTTGTTCAGCCTGCCGGAGACGCCGGACTGGATCCCCTACCGCACTTCGTACTATCGCGAGACGTGGGGATTCTGCCTGACCCAGCGGCAACTGGAGGCGCTGCCCGACGGCGACTACGAGGTCTGCATTGATTCGACCCTTGAACCGGGCCATTTGACCTATGGCGAGTTCAGGATCCAGGGGGCAACCGACGACGAGGTTTTCATCTCGTGCCACTCGTGCCATCCGTCCCTGTGCAACGACAATCTTTCCGGCATGACCATCGCCGCGCGCCTGGCCGCGCTGCTCTCGAACGTTCCGTTGCGACTCTCGTATCGGTTTGTATGGGTTCCGGGGACGATCGGCGCGATCACCTGGCTGGCGCGGAACGAAGCCGGGACGGACCGCATCCGGCACGGGCTCGTTCTCTCGTGCCTGGGCGATCGCGGTCCGTTCACCTACAAGCGGAGCCGGAGAGGCAACGCGGAAATCGACCGGGTCGCGGTTCAGGCGCTGGCGAACGCGGCTCCGGGCCACTCGATCGTTGACTTCGCTCCTTACGGGTATGACGAAAGACAGTATTGTTCCCCGGGCTTCAACCTTCCGGTGGGTGTCCTGATGCGAACCCCCAACGGACGCTATCCGGAATACCACACTTCGGCGGACGACTTGACCCTCGTCGATGCGACCGCGCTGGGTGAGTCGCTCGGGATGTTGCTGCGCGTTGTTTTCATCCTGGAGACGAATCGGGTTTATATCAATCAATGCCCGAAGGGCGAACCCCAACTGGGCCGCCGCGGGCTTTACCGGACCCTGGGGGGAATCAAAGATTCGCCCGAGCGGGAGCTGGCGATGTTGTGGGTCCTCAACCTTTCGGATGGAACCCATTCCCTGCTTGATATCGCGGAACGCTCGAAGCTAGACTTTTGCGTGGTGGAAGAGGCGGCGGCCACACTGCAGACGCACGACCTGCTGCGTCCGAAGGAATGATCGCGCGCTGTTGATCCGCCGCACGAGGTCGCCTTGATTCCGGGATTGTGCCCAAGCAGCAGCCTCATCGACTGTTTTCACACGGACCATGAGTTTTGAGACCAACCGAAACGCCACAGGCGCCGCTTCTGCGGACGCTGAAGTCCCTTCCGCGCCGGACGGAAAAGGATTGGCCCAAAAATGTGTTTGGATCTATGAACGGATGTCGCTCATCCGCCAGTTTGAGGAGCGATTGAAGTGGCTGGTGGAAACCGGCACGCCTGTTGGCCCCGTCCATTTCTACATCGGACAGGAAGCCGTTGCCGTGGGCGTTTGCGCCGCCTTGGAGGACAGCGATTGGGTGGCCTCGACTCATCGCGGGCACGGCCATTGCATCGCCAAGGGAGTGGCGGTCGCCCCCATGATGGCTGAACTCTTTGGCAAGGTGACGGGGACCAACCGCGGAAAGGGCGGCTCGATGCACATCACCGACATCAGCAAGAACATCCTGGGCGTCAATCCCATCAACGGCGCGGGTGTGGCCCATGCCATCGGGGCCGGATTGTCGGCCAAGGTTCGAAAGACAAAACAGGTTGCCGTCGCGTTCTTCGGCGAAGGTTCGGCCGGGGTCGGCACCGTGCATGAATGCATGAACATGGCCGCGATCTGGAAGCTGCCGGTGCTGTTTGTTTGTGAGAACAATCGCTACGCCCAAACCACCCCGATCGAATACGCCTGCTCGGTTCCAAACGTGGCGGATCGCGCCGCGGCCTACGGCATGCCGGGTGTGATCGTGGGTGGCCAGGATGTGTTCGCCGTCTTGCGCGCCACCGAAACCGCCGTCCAACGCGCCCGCGCCGGCGCCGGCCCCTCGCTCATCGAGTGCAAAACGTACCGCTATCTGGGCCACCATCAGAGCGACGACACCAGGCGCTATCGGCTTCCCGAGGAGGAGCAGGAGGCGCGCGACCGTGATTGCCTCAAAGGATTTCGCGCGCGGATGAAGGCCAGAGGACCTCTGACAGTGGCGCAATTGGATGAAATCGATGAGAGAAACAAACGGTTGATGGACGAAGCCGTCGAGTTTGCAAAATCAGGGGCGGTTCCCGAACCGTCGGAGCTTTACACGGACGTGTTCGTGCCCGACGGAAAGGCGTTGCTGTGAAAGAGCCGGCGGTAGTGCGCGAGTTATCGTTTGGACCCAGCATCAACGAGGCGTTGCGCCAGGAGATGCGTCGCGATCCGAACGTCATCGTCATGGGCGAGGACATCGCGGGCGCCGCCGGGCGCGCCCACCTGGGTTTCGTTGACGCGTGGGGAGGCCCCATGCGCGCCACCCGGGGGCTCATCACCGAGTTTGGACCGGAACGGGTCATCGACACGCCCATTTCGGAAATGGGTTTCGTGGGGGCGGCCGTTGGCGCTGCGATGACCGGCCTGCGGCCCGTCGTTGAGGTGATGTTCGTCGATCTGATCGGCATGTGCTACGATCAGATCGCCAACCAGGCCGCCAAGATGCATTACATGATGGGCGGCCATGTGAAGCTGCCAATGGTCATCCGAACCGCCTACGGAACCCGCGGCGACAAGCGAGCCTATGGAGGCGGAGCCGCCGCGCAGCACTCGCAAACCCTTTATTCGGTCCTCGCCCATATCCCGGGTCTTAAAGTGGTCGTGCCGAGCACGGCCTATAACGCGAAGGGCCTTACCATTGCCGCGATTCGCGACGACGGCCCCGTCGTCGTTCTCGAGCACAAATTTCTGGGTCTGCAGGCGAAAGGGCACGTCCCGGAGGAACCTTATGTCGTGCCCATCGGCAAGGCCGAGGTCGTTCGCCAGGGCACGGACGTCACTTTGTGCGCCGCCGGGCGCATGACCCATCTTTGCCTTGACGCCGCGCAAGCCTTGGCCGCGGAGCAGATCAACGCCGAAGTCATCGATCTGCTCACTCTCAACCCGTTGGACGAGGAAACCATTCTCCAGTCGGTCCGCCGGACTCATCGATTGGTCGTCGTCGATGAGGACACGCCGGTATGTTCGATGGCTCGGGACATCGCCGCCCGGGTCGCTGAAAAAGCATTCGACGATCTCGACGCACCGATCAAGACGGTGACCGCCGCCGACACGCCCGTGCCCTTTTCCGCGGTTCTCGAAGCGCTCTACACTCCCCGGGTCGAGCAAATCATCGCCGCTGTCCGTGAACAGATGGGATAATAAGGATCATGGCCACATCCATTGTCATGCCGAGTTTCGGGATGTACACCGCGGAGGGAACATTGGTGAACTGGCTTTACGCAGACGGCGCCCGGGTGAAACAGGGCGAGTCCATCCTCGAAATTGAAACCGAGAAGGCCGTCAATCCGGTGATTGCCCCGGCCGACGGCATTCTTTGCCACGCGGCACAAATCGGGGCTTTGATCAAAGAGCAGGAGCTGCTGGGTTACATTCTGGCGGAGGGGGAATCCGGGCCCCCTCCGCCGCGCGGTGCCGGCCCGCAAGTTTCGATGACCACCAGTCCGGAGCATCCGCAGCGTTCATCGAGTGACCCGGGTTCTCCCGTCGAGGACCGTGTCAGAGCGAGCCCGGCGGCGAAGAAACTCGCGTCCGAACATGGAATCGATCTGGCCTCCATTGTCGCCAGCGGACCGGGTGGCCGTGTCGTCGAAGCGGACGTCAGGGCGGCGCTCTCCCCTTCGGCGGCTCCCGGATCTGCTTCCGGCCGGGTGATACCGTTGAGCGCGATGCGGCGGACGATTGGCGAGCGCCTGCGCCGGTCGCTGGACAGCGCCGTCTCATTGACGATCACGCGTGAGGTTGAGGCCGGCGAACTTGTCGGCGCTCGAAAGGTCCTTTCGGAGAAGCTGAAGGTGTCCGTGCCTTATGACGCGCTGTTCATAAAGCTGCTGGCCGGGGCCCTTCGGGAGAATCCCGGGCTGAACGCCGCCATCGAGAACGATTCCCTGAGGCTGTTGGATGAGGTGAATGTCTGCTTCGCCGTCGCGGTGACGGAAGGCCTGGTGGTGCCCGTCGTGCGCAACGCGGACACAGCGACGGTTCTGGAAATCATCGG
>JBEKFT010000223.1:0-4138 GCA_050013175.1 Verrucomicrobiota bacterium | reverse complement strand
AAAGTATTGTGGTGTCAAGGGGAACATTCAGGGAACTTATTCACTGGCATTCGCTGCAGTTGCCGGGACTCATTCGGATTCATTCGATCGAGATCCTGAATGGGCACCGAAGAACGCAGCGCGGCGAAGCCGCGATCAGAACAACCAACAACCAACATCGAACATCCACTGGAAGAACCTCTGCGCTTTTGTGATTCGAAGTTGGGAGTTCGATGTTGGTTGTTGGTTGTTCCCTCCTGGAAGGTTGGCGTGTTTTGCGGGTCAAAAGACTCTTGGGACCCCTTCTTCGAGGATGTTGACGTTGCGGGTGAGTTTCTCCTTTTGAGCCACTTCGAGGAGCCAGCGGGGAGGTTCGTCGATGTCCTCGAACGAGAGTCGAAAGCTCCCGTAATGCATGGGGACGAGATATTTCGCGTGGAGATCCTTGAATGCTTTGACGGCCTGGTCGGGCCCCATGTGCACGCGCCGGAACGATTCAGGACGATAAGCGCCGATGGGCAGGAGGGCGATTTCAGGCGGGAGGCGCCGGCCGATTTGTTTGAACCCGTGGAAATAGGCGCTGTCGCCGGCGTGATAGATGCGGCGGCCCTGGTGTTCGAGAATGAAGCCGCCGTAGCCCCGATGATTATCGCGCAAGGTTCGTGCGCCCCAGTGCTTGCTCGGCGTCAGGGTGACGGTCCAGTCGTTCTGGGAAAAGCTCTCCCACCATTCCAATTCGATCACGCGCTCGAATCCGAGATTGAGCGCCAGGTCGCCGACGCCCCAGGGCATCACACCGATTTTCGGGCGTGGAAGGCGGCGCAGGGTGGGTTTGTGGAAGTGATCGAAATGGGCGTGTGTGAGAAGAATCAGGTCGATCGGCGGCAGGTGTTCGATTTTGAGGCCCGAGCGCTTGATCCGTTTGAGGAGGAAGAGCCAGTTGGCGAAGTTCGGATCGATCAACACGTTCAAATTGGTGAATTGAATCAGGAACGAAGCATGCCCGATCCAGGTGATCGCCACCTGACCGTAATTCAATTTCGGGAAGGCGGGGCGTTTGTACTGGCCGGTGCGGCGTGTCAGCAGGGCTTTCCAGACCATCTCGCGAAAAAACGTCCCGGGATTGAAATGCTTCGAGGGCGTCAGATCTTTGAAAGACCTGGGCAGAGGCAGGTGCTGGCGGGCGGGGCGTTGTGTTGTTTGCTTCGTCATGCGTCGGCGGCGATACTAGTGTTACCCGCGTTTGAATAAAATTCAAATCTACCCGTCAGAATGGCTGGAAGGGTGGAGGAACCGGGAAACCAAGCCCGCCGGCCTTGCGCAGGCGGGCTTTTTGTTGGGTGCGCCCGGCAGCGCAATGAGGAAACACCCAACAACAAACATCCAACACCCGAGTGTGTTTCCACAAAGATGTCGCCCCTGACGAGGCTGTTTGATAATGAATCCCCATGGCCAAACTTGAAAAACAGCTCGACAAATTTCTGCGCAAAGCGCCGTCGCTCGGCAAAGGGGTTTACATCGCCAAAGGCGCGGTGGTCATGGGTGACGTCACCCTCGGCGAGTATTCGAGCGTCTGGTACAACGCCGTGCTGCGCGGAGACATCAACCGCATCGTCGTCGGACACCATTCGAATATCCAGGACAATGCCGTGCTTCATCTGGCGGACGATTTTCCCTGCCGCATCGGCAATTACATCACCGTGGGCCATTCGGCCGTCGTTCATGCCTGCACGGTGGAGGACGAAGTCCTGGTCGGCATGGCGGCGGTGATCCTGGACGGCGCGGTCATCGGAAAACAATCCATCATCGGCGCGAAGGCGCTCGTGACACAGGGGACCCGGATTCCGCCCGGCTCGATGGTTCTGGGCGCGCCGGCGAAGGTGGTGCGGGCGCTGACCTGGAAGGAGCGTGCGGGATTGAAGGCCTGGGCGAAGAAGTACGTGGAAAACGCGGCTTATTGCTTGAAGCACGCCATCAATGTATCAGGTCCGCTGTCGGATTGATGCGCTCGGTTCCAATTCTTGCGACCACGCGCGGCAAAACCACAACGGGACAAACCCCACTACCCCGAACGAGCAATCGATCAACCGCCACCAGAGCGGGATTCCGCGGATCGCCCCGAAAATGAGCGCATAAGGAACCACCAGCGCGCAGGCGATCAGCCCAAAATCGAACAGCCAGCGGTTGCGAAGCGGATCCCGCACGGCCCCGAAAAAGGCCACGGCGATCGCGAAATGCCCGAACGCCAGCCAGTCTGTTCCGTAAAACAGGAACGAACGCCTCGCGGCCGTTTCCTGCAGGGCTGAATTGATTCTGGCCAACCAGAGGGCCCAAGCCGGCTTTGGAGTGCCCGGCGGGAACGTGGCGGAATCCGCTCCCGTGACGTCCACGAGCCAGGCCACCTCGGAGTCGAGGGGTATTGCCGTGACGCCGCCCAGCACAAGGCCGACAATAAAGAGCCAGGTCAGTATTTTGATCCGTCGCCGCAGCGTCAATTCCCGCGACATGGCCCGTCAGCCTTCACTGGTTCTCCGGCCAGCCGGAATCGCGGCTGGGTGGGCGGGCGACAGGTGGGTCAGAGCATAGAGCATCAGGTAAGCGATGAACAAAAAGGTGGCGAACAGCAGCGGAAACGCGAGCGACGCCGGTTGATAACCGGAGTGGGTCGTCCACGTCCCGACATCTCGATACAGTTTTGTCGGGTTGACCACCACGTCCCAACTGTTGAACCGCAGAAAACGTCCGAGGAAGATTCCAAAACTGCCCAGGCCGATGGCTGCGGCGGTGAAAACCCAGCTCGCGATGCGCCCGTAGATTCCGGCCACGATCGATTGCATGAGGTACAATGACAGGAACCCGAGGACCAATCCCGTGAACGCGCACATCAGGATCAAAACCAGGTCCACCCAGAAATGCCCGTAGAAGCGCGTCGTCAGATGAATCAAATCCGTGCAGATATACGGGGCGTTGGGGAAGAACAGCAACCAGCCCGTCGCGAGACCGGCGAATCGGAGGGTGGGCCTGCCGGCATCGCGGTAATGATCCCGGGCCAGCAGCGCGAAGATCAACGGCAGCCAGGCCAGGAACAGGTTCCAGATCAGGAACCCATACTCGAGGTTGCCGGTCCGGACGACGCGGGCCAGGACGAGCGCGACGCTGACGGCGGAGGCGAAGATCAACGCCAGCATCGGTACCGCCGTTTCGCGTTTGAAAAACAGGTGCAGCACTTTCATAAGGTCTTGCTTGGACACTTCTCCATCGACGTTCGCTCAATCTGGGTTGAGCTGATTTCTATGCGAAAGGTCCCCATCTGCTTACAGGGACCATTTGTACCCCAGATTCACCAGGAAGTTGTGAACGAGGTTCGTTCGCGACACCGCCATCCGCCTGAACATGGATCGGAACGAGAAGAATTGTCGGCGGAACCACATGTATCCGGAGAACAATTCTTGCGGGGTCATTTGCGCCGGCTGGAACGCCACGCGCGTCTTGCCGTTGAAATCGGTCCAATCCTCGCCGGCCAGCCGGCCACGCCGTTTCATTTCGTCATAGAGCCGTGTGCCTGGCAGAGGCGTCAGCACGCTCACCGTCACGCCGTCGATTCCCATGGATTCACAAGCCCGAAGCGTGTTGGCGAAGACGTCCTTGCCGTCCGCATCGAAGCCAAAAATCACGCCCGCCTGCACACAAATGCCGTGTCTGTGGATGAGCCGGATGATCTCCGCATAGCGGGCCACTTGATTGAACCCTTTGTTCACGCTGGCCAGACATTCCTCGGAAAAGGACTCCAATCCGATGAACAGGTAAACACAGCCGGACTCTCGGGCCAGCCGCAAAAGGGGTTCGTCGGCGCAGCGATTGATGCTGACCTGCGCCGCCCATCGCCTTCGCTGCCCCTTGAGGGCGGTCATGAGTCGGACGGCGTAATCCACGTCGCCGAAAAAGTTGTCGTCCCAGAAAACGAAGTAACGATTGCCCATGTGTTGAATGTCTATCATCACCTCGTGTACGGGACGGGCGCGAAACCCACCGGCATAGATCTGCTTGAGATTGCAGTAACTGCAATGATAGGGACACCCGCGCGTGGCGAACACCGCCCCCTTCGTGAAGTGCCGGCGACGAATCAAGTCGCGTCGGGGAATTGGCAGGCCTCGCAAGG
>JBEKFT010000222.1:0-5334 GCA_050013175.1 Verrucomicrobiota bacterium | reverse complement strand
TTGGGCGACGCGTCGGTGACGGTCGTTCCGGATCCAGCATCGAATCCGTACGCCACCACCAGGCCGCTCGAAGACGGCCCGTTGGAGGTCGTCGCACTGGCCACGCCCGAATAACCGCTCAGATTCCCCGCCGCATCCGTCGCCCGTACCCGGTAATTGTACGTGTTGGTCGCCGCCAGTCCCGTGTCGCTGTAATTGGTCACCGCAGGCGTCGCAATTTGCGCGAAGCTCGTCGAACCCACACCCTGGCTTCGCTCCAGGAGATAACTGGTGACGCCAACATTGTCCGTCGAGGCGATCCAGTTGAGATTGATCTGGCTGCTGCTGATGGCAGTGGCGGTCAGGCCGGAGGGCGCCGACGGTGGCTGCGTGTCCGGCGCCGAGGTCACCGGCGTGTTCATGTCGGCCTGGATTTGGGCCTGCGTCAGCGGAACATTGTAAACTCGAAGTTCATCAATCGTCCCGTTGAAATACCAGCCGCTGCCGCGTTTGCCGATGAGTACACTCTGGTTGGGATCGAACTGCGCGCCGGGCACCGTTCCACTCAGGACGCCGTCGTCGAGCACACCATTGACATAGATATCCAGCGTCCCCGCCCCGGCATTGTACACGCCGGCCACGTGATACCAGGTGTTCAACGCTACCACCGTCGTGCTGTAGCGTTGCACGAGAGAGCTTCCATCCGGCGAGATGGAGATGGCGAATGTTCGCACCCCCGTATCGGGACTGGTTTTGAATTGCCAGCCGACGGACGGAGAAAGAGAATCGGATTTCGCGATAATCTGCCCGTCATCGGCCGGAACACCGGTCGCCATCACCCAGGCCTCCAAAGTCATGCTCCCGGTCAATTTGAGCGGAGTCGGGTTGCCGACGTTGACATAGGCCGTCGTCCCGTTAAAGGAAAGCGCATCCCCATACCGCCCGCTGGTCGTCCAGGTGGCGCCGCTGATGGTGCCTGTAATGGCGTTGGGCGACGCGTCGGTGACGATCGTTCCGGATCCGGCATTGAATCCGTACGCCAGGATCGGGCCGGGAATCCCCGGAGGAGTGTTCATGGAGATGATGAAGAAATCCTGCGGAATCGTCGGGGCGATGGGAATGGCGCTCGTGAATTGACCGTTCGCCGCAAACACATTGGTCGAGATCGTGCTCCACGAGGCCAGTGGCGGCACCCCCAGGTTCGTGGACGCCACATAATACCCCGCCCCCGCCAGCCCGCCCGATCCGCTCACGATCAAGTCGATTCCCGAGATCGTCACAGACGAGAACACCAGGTTGCTGGTTTGAGCCGCAACCGGTCCCGAAATCCAGCCTGACGCCAAGGCGGCGAGAATCAGAATCAAAAATCGTTTGGCAACCCGCATTGGGATGCCTAAACCTGCTTTGTGCATAGTATTACTCTGCTATTCTGGCGGCGCAATCGGTGATCAGCCGTCCCTTATGGACATGATTACATACTACCACGCCCGACTCAACTAAATAGTGGCCAGTTCCGGTCCTTGTCGGATATCGCGGTCACGGGCAGCGGCCACCGGATTCCGAGTTTGGGGTCGTTGTAACGGATTCCGGTTGACTGCTCCGGGGCATAAAACGCGCTGATCTGGTAGAACACTTCCGTCTCGTCCTCAAGAACTTGGAAGCCGTGGGCGAACATTTCAGGCACGTACAACGCGCACCGGTTCCGGGCGGTGAGTTCCACTGCGATATGATGCAGATAGGTTGGCGAGTCCGGCCGCAAATCAACGATGACGTCGTGGACCGCACCCGCCGTGCAGCGCACCAATTTGGCTTCGCAGGCCGGGGGGAGTTGGTAATGCAATCCTCGCACCGTGCCCCGCTGCCGGTTCAGCGAAATGCTGCATTGCGCAAACTCAGACTTCAGGCCGTGCTCTTCAAATTCCCTAACGCAAAAGGTCCGCGCAAAAAATCCGCGGGAATCTTCCCGTCGGTCCAAATCCACCCGGTACGCTCCATCGAGGCTTGTTTTTGTGAATAACATCGGGCGAATCAAGGATATTTCAAACGATAAAACTGCTGACCGGTCAGGGGCGAAATGGTGACCTGGTTTTCGTTGCCGACAACATGGCTCACGTTTGTCGCGTTTACCCAGTTGGTGGTGGTCAGATCTGAATTCTGTTGCAGCGTGAAGCCCGGTGAGTTCGTCGTCCACACCACCAAGGCCGTGTTCGTGGAGGTTAGGGCGATCTGCAACAGCGGGGCCGCGGGCGGGATGCAGAGCCTCAGACGGTAGAACTGCTGGCCTGCCAGCGGCGAAACAAATACCCAGCGTTCGCTCCCGACCGTCCAGGCCGCGTTCGTGACACCGACCCAATTCGTCGTCTCAAGATTCGAATTTTGTTGCAGCGAAAACCCCGTGGCGCTTGCCGGCCATGCCACCACTCCCGTCACAGGCCATGTCACGGCTGCGGCATTCGAGGCGGTGATCGAGATGTGCAGAGCGGGCGGCGCCGCGCCATAAGGGGATTCCAAACGGAAATACTGTTGGGCGGCCAGCGGCGAGACGGCAGCCTGGTAGTGGTTCCCGGCCATCTGAACCGCGTTGGTCGCCGTAGTCCAATTCGTTGATGCCAGGGTCGAAGATTGTTGAAGCGTGAAGCCGGCCAGAAAAATGCGCAGATGCGGAGCGTCGGGGATCGTGGCCGCCGGTTTGAACGCCGCCGCCTGCATCAGCCAGGCGCCGGAACTGTTGAGTGTCGCGGTCGCGTTGTACGTGCCCGGGGAGGCCGCGATCTCGTCCTCAGCAATGTCACCCGTGGGAGAGGTGATGACGCGCAGCGTGAAACCGGCGCCGGCGGCCGTGTAAAGGTTGAAAGTCACGCCCGCACCGAAAATGAGTTCGTTGCTGCCTTGAACCGTCACAGGACCGCTATTTGCGGTCAAACTGGTTCCGGCCGCCGATGCTCCGGCATCGAAGGGGTTGACCGGACTGAGGCCCGAGTATTCCACGACGCGCAAATCGACGTAGCTGGCAGGCTGGTTGAACATCACTGTGACGGTATTGCTTCCGCCTTTGATGTTTGATGCATAGTAAATGGCCTGGCTGATGCCGCTGCCGCGCTGCATGGGGACCGCGGCCTGGTACGTGTTGCCCGCAGAGTCCGTGACCATGGTGAGGCTGGCCGTGGCGTCGATCCAGCCAATGGCGAGAATATTGGCATTGCCGGCGGTTTGCGGGGTGGCATACGAGGTCGAGACCTGCGCCAGCGGTGTCTGCGGCGTTGCATAGTTCTGCTGAACAAACGATGGAAACGATGGATCGAGAGGGCCTGCCGGAGGGTTTGTCTCCAGGACCAGTACCCAGTCGCTGCCTCCTCCGATGTTGCTGCCCGGCGGCGTGAAAGTGCGCGTGCCGCTGTTGGTCAACGGCGAACCGGAGATCAGAACATAATCCCCGCTTGCGGGATCATACCACCGTGCCGCCGCGGAACCGCTCAACTGCGACATGTCCACAGTGACCGTTCGCAGGGTCGGCATGTACGCCATCACGAGCGCCCCGTCGGCGGTGCGTGCCGCCGTCGCATAGTCATTGGCGTTAACAGGACCATTCGTCGCGAACGTCCCATACCCGGCAGTCAACACCGTGTGATTCGTGTCCGGAATCAGGCTATACCAGGCGCGCGACCCGAACAGCGTCTTGAGGTATCCCATTTGGATCGCACCCGGGGTATCGAGGTTGGTCTGCCAGCCGTTTGTAAACTGCCACGTGTAGTGGTTGCCATACAATTGCCCATCCGCCCCGCTCAACATCGTCCAATATTCCTGCTGCCGCAGAATCTGCGGCGTCAAGGTGCCCAGGTTGTGCAAAAGATCCTCAAATTCATAGTTGGCCTCCGTCATGAACACGGGCATGGAACTCGACTGGTTGTAAGCATGGAGCACCTCCGCGTACGTCGGATAGTAGGTATAAGCCGCATTGAGCCCGATGATCGGCGCCCAGTTGCTGTCGTCCAACGAGCTGCTGACCTGGTAATTCAATTCAATCGTGTGAATGTGGTTCGTATCCCTGTCCTTGATCCCAAGCGCCACGGCCGTGACCACCGCGTCGTTGTTGGGATCCTGCCAGCCCTGATAATCGTTGCCGCTGAACCAGATGATGTTGGGGAAGCTTTTATAGCGGTTACCCAGATATTGTCCGTAGGCCCGGCACTTGGCGGGACCGTTCGCAAGCATCGTCGTCAGCCAGCCACCCGTTTCCGCCGGGTCCAGCATGACCTGCAACCCCTGCTGCGCCGCCAGGTTGAGGATGCGGTCCACGTGCGCGAAATACGCCTCGTTCGTGGTGGATAGATCGTAGTAACCGGTCCCGGGGATCGTGCCTGTGAAGGGAAGCGTGCCATTGATCGTGCTGCCGTTGGTGCGGCCTCCCGTGTACGTCGTGCAGAGCAGGTCGATCCACAAGGAATTAAAACCCCGGGCGTTTCGATCGGTGAAGTACGCGACAGCATCCGCTTCGGTGATGTTCACCACCAGCGCCTGGGGAGAATCACCGACGATCATGAACGGAACATTCTTTTGATCGACCAGGTAACGTCCGCTCGCGCTCTGTTTTAACGGATAAACGGGGGCGCCGGTAACGTTCACCAACATCGCCGACAACAGGAGCAGAGGAAGCCAGACGCCGGAGATCGGCGAGCCTTCCCTACTGCAACCTCGATGGATGACGAAACCTTCCATGGGCCGTTCTGAATGAGTGTGGTCTGCCTCCAAGATCGGCGTGGCATCGGAACAGGGTGATTCTACTCTGTGCCGCCACACCATCCCACTGGAGCCCAGATCCCATCTGTGTGTAATATTATTGCTGGCTACCGAACGAATCAAGGCTGCTTATGCGGGACTTTTACGGACTAATGACAACCCGGCTACTTTGGTTAGTTCCGAGGAGAAACCCGTGGCCTTCGCTCATTTTTTGCAGTACTACGCCGGCGAAGGCATGCGTCTTGCCCGAAACGGGATCCGCCGCATGGCCTCTAAAGGTGCCAGTAGAGAGAGAGAAGCTCATCGAAAGCCGGTTGCTGCCGCTCAGCTTGGTGACCTGGCTGTTGAGTCCGAGCGCCACGCCATTGGTGAAGTCCGAGATCAGATTGCCGCCGCTAAACTCCACGGAAGCGTTCGTCAGGTCCAGGATATGGTTTGTGGGACCCTCGGGCCTCACATAAACCGAACCGAACACCTGGAAGTCGTTGGTAAAGCCGCCCGGGTAATAGCGCGCCTGCGCATTGGCCGGCTTGATCCATGTGAGACTCCCCGCGATGTCGCTGTCCACCTCATTGGTAAACGCGAGCCAGCCCCAGATTGAACCGGTGCCGAAAAACA
>JBEKFT010000221.1:0-4156 GCA_050013175.1 Verrucomicrobiota bacterium | reverse complement strand
ATTGTCTGTCCCTTTCGTAAACTTTGAGCGGTTCACGAAACACAGACTCCGCATTGACTCCCGGAGCTGTCAAACTTCGGGAGTCCTCCGGCAGAGCCGGAGGGTTTCCTGTTGGACTAATGTGTAATGAGAAATTCACTGTTCCCTGCTCACAAGGTTTCTCATCGACCTAAATGGTCTGGCTCAGGAACCCGCCGTCCACCCGGATGTCCGTGCCGGTGACAAAAGCGCTGGCCTTGGGGCTGGCCAGGAAAACCGCCGCGCCGGCGAGTTCGCGCGCTTCGCCGAAGCGCCCCAGCGGGGTATGGGCCCAAATGGACCTGGCGCGGGCGGTTGGCGATCCGTCGTCGTTGAACAGCAGTTTGCGGTTTTGTTCCGCCGGGAAAAAACCGGGCGTGATCGTATTCACGCGCACGCCCTTGGACGCCCATTCGCGCGCGAGGAAGAGCGACAGGTTCAGCAGGGCCGCCTTGGCCGCGGAGTAGGTGACCACCCGGGACAGGGGCAGGTGCGCCGACACACTGGCGATGTTGATGATGCTGCCCTTGCCGCGAGCGACCATGCCCGGGCCGAATTCCTGGCAGGGCAGGACCACACCCCCCACCAGATTCAAATCAAAATTCCCGTGCCAGGCGTCCAGCGGGATTTTCTCAAACGGATAATCCGGCGTCACGGTCACTTTCGGATCATTGCCGCCGGCCGCGTTGACCAGGATCGTCGGAGCGCCGAGCGACTTTTCGATCGCCCGATGCACGGCATGAAGACTTTCCTTCTGGATCGCGTCGGCGGCGAAGAAGGCGGCTTGGCCTCCATTGCCCTGAAGGGTCTGGACGCGCGCGCGTCCACGCTCTTCATTGCGGCCCAGAACCGCCACTTTCGCCCCCGCCTCGCCGAGGCCCTCCGCGATCGCCCCCCCCAGCGCGCCCGTCGCTCCAATCACCACCGCCACCTCTCCGGACAGATCGAATAAGTTCATAATCAGGCAGGGATTGTGGAACAAAGGAGCGTCGAGCAGAAGAAGTATTTGGTGGGGAAGCAGCACGTGAAACTCACCGCTTGCGCACTCGAAGTTCATTCCCCGCTCGCCACCGGGTCCGGGATTGGCTAGGTTGAAGCGGATGACAAATTCGTTCCCACGGCCGGAAATGATCCTCACCCATGAGAGCGATCTCGATGGGCTGATCGCCGGCGTGTTGCTGCAGCGGTTGGCGCGGAAGCTCTTCGGCGTCGAGGTCCGGCTGGAGGCCTGCCACTACAATTACTGGAAGCAGCGCGAGTTGCGGGAAGGGTGCGCGTGGGTGACAGATTTTGTATTCGAACAGCGCATGGACAGAGCCAACTGGGTGGTCGTCGATCATCACGTCACCGAGGTTGCTGCGAAAGAGGCCCTGCTGATCCATGACCCGGGCAAGTCGGCGGGGCTGCTGTGTTATGAGTTATGCCAGCAGCAGGGTCTTGGCTCGCCGACGCTTGACCGCCTGGTCCATCTTAACAACGTCGCAGACCTGTTTCTGGAGGAGGATCCCGATTTCATGCTTGCCAGCGACTATGCCAACCTCGTGAAGAGTTATCAGTTCTGGAACCTGCATGCGCTGGTGAACGGCGAAATCGAAAAGCTCCTCGACCATCCGCTGCTGGAAGTGATGGAGGTGAAACGGCGTGTGGAGAATCCGCTGGGGTTCGGCTGGAGCAAGGAGAACGTCAGTGAAATCAGCCCGCAGGTGGGTTTTGTGGAAACGGTCATCGGCAACAACAACCTGATCGTCCATCAACTGCTGGAATGCCAGGCAACGCGTTTTCCCGTGCTCGTGACGCTCTTCCGCCGCTCCAATGCCCAGATCATCGCCAGTTTTCGCAGTCGCAACGGCGAAGCCTTGAAAGTGGCTGAAAAATTCCAGGGCGGCGGCCACCCGAACGCCAGCGGCGCCACTCTGCCAAAATCGGTCCGGACCCTTCCCGACGCCGTTTTCTACCTGCGCCAGATGCTGAATCCGAAGAAGGATACTCCGCTGAACAGCCTCGAAAGCATCTTCAACTCGATCGATCTCCCGCAGCAATAACGATTGGGGTGGCGACGGCTTGTCGCCAGAATCCGTGAGTTTCCGCAGCCTCGCTGGCGTCGCCACCCCGTCATGAATTGGCCCTGCCGCTATAGCGGGTGCATCTTGACACTGTCCTTACCCGCAGACTCGAATTTGCTGCTTTCTAACGAATTTCACGGTTTCCCTCAAAATCAAGGACAGTGTCAAGATGCACCCCGCTATAGCCTGGCAGCACAGTTTCAGTTGCCCGGGCCCCGGGCCTCGCCTACCATCGCTGAGTCTATGGCTGAGCCGCAATCATCCCCTTTTCGCACCGCGCGCCTCGACGGCAGGCAGCCGAACCAATTGCGCCCGGTGCGGTTTCAAAATGGCATCGCACCCTATGCCACCGGTTCCACACTGATTGAGTGGGGCAACACACGGGTCATTTGCGGCGTCACCGTGGAGGATTTCGTCCCGCGCTGGATGAAGGAACAGGCTGTGACCGGCGGCTGGATCACCGCGGAGTACTCCATGCTCCCCTACTCCACGCTCCAACGCAAACCGCGCGACATCACCAAGGGCAGAATCGAAGGGCGCTCGCAGGAGATTCAGCGCCTCATCGGCCGGGCGATGCGCTCGGCCATCGATCTCGAAAAGATCGGATCGCGGACGATTTGGGTGGATTGTGACGTGTTGCAGGCCGATGGCGGCACCCGCACCGCCGCCATCACCGGCTCCCTCGTGGCCCTGTCCCTGGCCGTAAAACGGATGTTGGCAGAAGGCAAATTGACCGGAAACCCCCTGCTCCACTCCGTCGCCGCCGTCAGCGTCGGCATCATCAACGGCCGGCCGCTGCTGGATCTTTGTTATGTGGAAGATGCGGCGGCGGCGGTGGATTTCAACCTGGTGATGAATTCCGCCGGGGAATTCATCGAATTGCAGGGGACCGGCGAGGAAGCCGCCTTCAGCGAAGCGCAGCTTGGCGAGTTGCTCGCGCTGGGCAAAACCGGCATCCGTCAACTGCTGGACACGCAGAAGGCGGCGCTTGCTTGATGTCTCAGGTGTGAAGGACGAGGTGCTGTGGAAAATCTCGGTGCGAACAACCGCCGAGGCGGCCGACGCCGTTACGGAACTGGTTCAAACGCTGTTTTTCCTGCCCGCTTCCAGCTATGCCGATGCCGACCACGGTGAGGTCGCCGTCTCGGTCTTCCTGTCCCGGAAACCCGGGCGCTTCCGCTCCGCGCTGCTGGCAGGACTGCGCCGGATCAAAGGTTTCGGACTCGATACGGGAGCCGGCGCCATTACACTCCGAAGGCTCCGCCGGCAAAACTGGGCGGAGTCCTGGAAGCGACATTTCCAGCCGCTCGAGTTCGGCTCCCGGTTGCTCATCAAGCCGAGTTGGAGCAAACGGCGGCCAAAGAAGGCACAAGCTCTGGTCGTCCTGGATCCGGGCCTGAGCTTTGGCACCGGCCGGCACCCGACGACGGCGTTTTGCCTGCACCAACTGGTCCGGCACCGCGATCCGGAACGGCGCCAATCCTTTTTGGACGTCGGGACCGGCTCCGGGATCCTCGCTCTGGCTGCCGCGAAGCTGGGCTATGCGCCGGTCGAAGCCATCGATCTGGACCGCGAGGCCGTCCGGACCGCCCGCGTGAACGCCCGCCGGAATCGCGTGCAGGAAAAGGTTCGTTTCCGACGGGCCAACCTCGCCCGGTCGCCGAGTCAAGGTGCGAGGACATACGACATCGTGTGCGCCAACCTGAATTCCACGCTGCTGATATCCGAGCGGGAGCGTCTTGTTTGCAGACTCAAGCCGGGCGGTTTATTGGTCTTGGCCGGGATATTAAACGCCGAATTCGGGGCGGTGGCCCGGGCCTATGAGAAGGGGGGGTTCAAGATCGTCGCCAGCCGGACGGGAAAGCAATGGCGTTCGGGAGCGTTCGCGATTGCCGGCTGATGTTTTGAATGATTTTTGGGCCCGACGGTCTTATATTGTGAGAGCTTGAAGCAACCGATGCCAATTTTTGATGCGCGGTGGGCAAGAGCCGGGCAAGCCCGTTGGCACTCTTCACGCTAGGTTAACCCTCGAGAAAGGAATCGAGTTATGACCAAGACGTTGGATGTGATCGATG
>JBEKFT010000220.1:0-4166 GCA_050013175.1 Verrucomicrobiota bacterium | reverse complement strand
GCAAAACGAGTTCAACAGCCAGCCCATCAGCAGGGACGAAACGACGATGATGGCCAGGCTGCCGATGAGAAAGGTGGACGTTGACTGGTGGGAAAGCCCGACCAATCCCAGCCGGTAGAGCCAGTTTATGCCCAGTTGAAAAAGCACCGCCGACGCGCCGGCGCCCAGGCCGTACAGGCACGTCTGCAACACGGCGCGGGACTGCTTCGGCAGCCTTTGCAAGTAACGGACCAGAATCTGCATATCCCAAAAGAAGAATCTTCCCGCCCGCCCGCGGTCAGTTCAAGGTGAAATTTTTCCAGGCTGGGTAACAGCGCGGCCCGCCGCCTGAGTCGAAACCCTGCCACTCGCTATCATGATTTTGAAGCAACGAGGCTCAAGGCACGGAGCAAGGGCCGAAGTTCTCGATGGGGTGGGGTGGTCGACGGGATTTGAACCCGCGACAGCCAGATCCACAATCTGGGGCTCTAACCAGGCTGAGCTACGACCACCGGCCGGACTCACAGACTAGTTTTCCGGGCAGATCACGTCAAGCTTGCCACGCCTCCGCGCGGGAATCATGGGATCACTCTCTGTGCTTTACGAGCCCGGTTTTTATCCTAAAGTGCGGGCATGGTTACGCTGGAAACCAGCAAGCTCTTCCGCAACCTGAATGCCGTCGAACTGACTGCCCTCGGCCCCATCGCGCAGGAACTCGCCTTTTCGCCCGGTCAGCTCATCTTCAAGGAAGGGGATCAGGGCGATGGCGTTTATCTGGTGAAGGATGGCATGGTGGAAATCTCCGCCAGGGTCGCCAATAACACCGAACGCGTCATCGCGCAGGTTCAGCCCGGAGAATTGTTCGGCGAAATGGCCGTGCTCGAATTGAAGCCCCGCTCGGCGACCGCCAGGGCGGCCCAAAACTGCGCCGTGTATTTCATCCCGCGCGACACATTGCTGGGGATGGTGCAGCGATCGCCGGTCCTTGCCTTCGAGCTCCTGCGCGAAATCAGCCAGCGCCTGCGCGAGTTCAACCAGCGTTATATCCAGGAAATGCTGCAGGCGGAACGGCTGTCGGTGATCGGCCGGTTCGCTCGATCGATTGTCCACGACCTGAAAAATCCGCTCAACATCATCGGCCTTTCGGCGGAAGTGGCCGCGTTGCAGCGGTCCACCCCGGAGTCACGCAAGCAAGCCGCCGCCACCATCCGCGACCAGGTCGATCGGATCAGCGATTTGATCGGCGAGATTCTCGAGTTCACCCAGGGATCGCGCGCGGATTACGTGCTCGGGGTGGCGGATTATTCCGCGTTCGCGCGGCAAGTGCTCGATGAAATCCGCCCGGAAGTGGAACTCCGGGGAATCAAACTCGAATCGGGAGTGCCGCCGGCTGCCGTGAGGATGGCGTTCGACCCGAAACGGCTTCGCCGCGTCTTCGACAACCTCATCCACAATGCAACGGACGCCCTGGCCGATGGGGGCACCCTTTTCGTGCGGTTCCGCGTCGAGGGAAACGACCTGGTCACCGAAATCGAAGACACCGGCGCGGGGATCGCGCCGGAGATTGCCGGCAAATTATTCGAGGTGTTTGCCACCTACGGCAAAGCGCACGGGACCGGATTGGGCCTGTCCATCTGCAAGCGGATTGTCGAAGACCACCATGGCCGGATCTGGGCGTGGAACAGGCCGGGAGGCGGAGCTGTTTTCTGCTTTGCGCTGCCCTTGCCGAAATGATCGTGAACCGTTGGACCGTTAAACCGCTGAATCGTTGAATCGACCGGGCGTTTGCGGAAGTGGAAGGTGAAAAATGGCGGAATTTCATGAGATAGAACTTGTCGCGGTGAACTCCGATGGACCTGAAGTCCGTGTCACGGTTCAATGATTCAACGGTTTAACGATTGAACGATTTAACGGCCGAATAAAGATGAACCGCATCCGTCTTCTTCCCGAGCAGGTCGCCAACCAGATCGCCGCCGGCGAAGTGGTCGAGCGCCCCGCCAGCGTGGTAAAGGAACTCGTGGAGAACTCGCTCGACGCCGGGGCGACCCGCGTTCTCATCGACATCCAGGCCGGGGGACGCAGCCTCATTCGCGTCGCGGACGACGGCCTGGGCATGAGCCGGGACGACGCGCTGCTCTGTCTCGAGCGCCACGCCACGAGCAAGATCCGGCGCGCCGAAGACCTTGCATCGATCGCCACCCTGGGTTTCCGCGGCGAGGCGCTGCCCAGCATCGCCAGCGTCTGCCGCTTCACCCTGACGACGCGCGAGCGCGAAGGCGAATCGGTCGAAGGCACACAAATCGTCATCAGCGGCGGAAAGATCCTCGAGGTCAAGGCGGCCGGAAGCGCGCCGGGAACCACGGTGGAAGTGCGGCAGCTCTTTTTCAACCTGCCGGCCCGCAGAAAATTCCTGCGCACTGAGGAGACCGAGTCCGCGCACGTGCAACATTGCCTGACGCTGGCGGCGCTGGCGCATCCCGAGGTGGCCTTCACATTCCAGAAGGAGGGGCGCTTGGTCTGGCAGCTTCCCGCCCTGGCATCCGGTCCCGCGGTCGCGGATCGTCTGCCGGCCTTGCGCGAACGCCTGCGGGCGCTGCACGGTGGCGACCAGAAACTCCTTCCCGTGGACTTTACCGGGACATTTTCGGATCCGCAAATGCAGGATGAAACCATCGAAGCCTCCGTCCAATCGCAAATCGCAAATCGCAAATCGCAAATTCGCCTTTGGGGGTTCATCGGCGCGCCGGGTGTTTCGCGGGCGACCCGCGAAGACCAGCACGTGTTCGTCAACCGCCGGCCTGTGGAGAACCGCGGGCTCAATTTTGCGTTGCTTGAAGGCTGCCATACCGCGTTGATGAAGGGACGTTACCCGGTTTGCTGTTTGTTCCTGGAAATGGATCCCGCGGGCGTGGACGTAAACATCCATCCGGCGAAACGCGAGGTGAAGTTCCACCGCGAAGGCGACGTGCGCCGGCTTGTCGCTCAGGCGGTGCGGGAAACGTTGCTGGCGTTTCACGGGAGCCGGCAGCCGCAGGACGGAAGCCCGAAGCCCGGGGCTCGGGATCCACGGCCGGAAACCGGATTTTCTCCGCCAACGCCACGGCCGTCTCCCGCGCCGGCAGAACAGGGAGTGTTGCCGGATTTTCCGCCGGCGTTGACACGGGCGACGGCGGAGGCAGCCTCAAGACCGGCGACGCAACCGGCGCTGCCCATCGGATTCCGGTCATCGCCGGCGCCCGCCCCGGCGCTTCCGGGCTCCCCCTCGCAGTCCCCAGGCGCCGCACTTCCAGCGTCCGCCGTCCGGGTTCCGACGCCGGACTTGCGTGCTCCGGCCGCCGATCCTGTTCCCTTGCTCAACGTCCCGCTTCGCCTGGTGGGAGTGATCGGCAGGCTCTACGTCGTGCTCGAATCGGACCGCGGCCTGGTGCTGCTGGACCAGCACGCGGCGCACGAGCGGATCTTGTTCGAACAGATGTTGAACCGGCTCGAACAAAGCGACCGGGCGCCGTCGCAAAAATTGCTGTTGCCGGAAACGGTCGAACTGTCCGCGCGCGACGCCACGTTTCTGCGCGAGCAATTGGCCGTGCTGACCCGGCTGGGCGTGGGCTTGAGCGAGTTCGGCGAACGCACGTTTCTCCTGGATGCACTGCCGCCGTTTGTGAAAGTGTCCGACTCGCGCCGGTTCGTGCTCGAGCTGGTGGACGAACTCAAAGCCGCCGGTCAGGGGGTGAATTCGATCCGGTTGGGCGAACATACCGTCGCCAAAACCGTCTGCCGCCATGCCGTCAAAGCCAACGATCCGCTGGCCGGCCGGGAATTGGAGAATCTGGTCGAGGATTTGCGCCATTGCGCGATGCCTTACACGTGTCCGCACGGAAGGCCGACGCTCATCGAGATGAACTTTCGCGAATTGGAGAAGAAATTCGGACGGGCGCAGTAGGATTGTCCGGCGCGCGGCTCTGTGAGCCGCAGCGGACTGGCATGTTCAAGGATGAGGAATCGTTGCCTGACCATCTCGGCTCCCGGACGTTCCAACGTTGCTGCAGGTCGCAGACCTGCTCTCCGTCGCGCGGCTCTGTGAGCCGCAGCAACGTCTGAAGATCCGCTCGTCCTGGTTTCTTCCAGCACGCCATCCATTGACATTCCGGCTGCGGGTCACCGATTCGCAACCCGGTCTCAAGGATTGG
>JBEKFT010000219.1:0-4171 GCA_050013175.1 Verrucomicrobiota bacterium | reverse complement strand
CCTTGGGACGGAACGGCCTGCTGGATGCCTTTCTGAAGCGGGCCGGGGATGCGGCTTGCGTCGTCGCCAACGGGGATTATTCGTGCGATACGGCATTCGTGGGCGTCATTGATGATGCGGCCTGCCAAAGCGCCAGGGAGTGCCTGGACAAATTGCGTGCCAAGTTCGGCCCGGCGGTGCGCGCGACAATCGGGGATCATGAGCTCGGAAAATTCAGCCTGGTGGGCGCGCGCGGCGGAATGCGCCTGGCAAGTTATCACCGGGCGCGGGAGGAACTGGGGCTGGAACCATTCTGGAAACTCCGATTGGGGCGCTATGTATTGATGGGACTGACGTCTTCCTTGGTGGCGTTGCCGGCCTTCGAGGCCGAGACGATGCGCGAAGAACGGCCCGGCTGGGAATGTCTGCGCCAACAACATCTGACCGAGATCCGTGCCGCGTTTTCCGGTCTGGGATCCTCGGATCGGGTGCTGCTCTTCTCCCACGACCCGACCGCCCTGCCGTTTCTATGGCACGAAGAATCCGTGCGCCGCCGGCTGCCGCAAATCGAGCAGACGATCATCGGCCATCTGCATTCGAACCTGGTCTTGTGGAAGAGTCGCGTGCTGGCGGGGATGCCGGCGATCGGGTTTCTCGGGCATCCGGCAAGGCGGATGAGCACCGCTCTTCGGGAAGCGCGATATTGGAAGCCGTTCCGCGTGCGTCTCTGTCCCTCTCTGGCCGGCATTGAGTTGCTGAAGGACGGGGGCTATTACACGGCGGAATTCGACCTCGATGCCGGAGTTCCGGCGCGCTTCCGTTTCCACAGGATTCCCCGATGAGCGGGTGGATCGGCTCGACAGAACGGGCGCGATGCTTCCGCGCCTGCTTTAATAGCCTCCGAGCAGGGAGTAAGGCCGCACGGAGTCGCCGCCCACGCCGAACTTCGGCATCGCCTTGATGGAAAAGGTGAAGGCGATCGTAAAATCCTTCGGGCCGGTCCCGTTGTCGAGCACACCGGCCGTGAGCGCCGCCGTCCAACTGCGCATGTCGCGGTACACAGTGTAATACTGCTCCTCCAGGCGGCCGTCGCGCGCATCGAAATTGTGCAAGGCACGCAAGCCCCAGTTCTCGTTCAATCGATAGAAGAGGCCACTGGTGATCAGGTTGTTTCCCTGGCCGAGCGCAGTCGGCGAGCTGCTGAAATCGTCCCGCAAATAAAAGTGTCCCACGGTCCAGCTCCAGGTGTCATTCGGCTCGAAGGTCAGCGTGTGGAGCAACATGCGCCAGTCGCCGCCGTTGATGTCATACCGGGTCTGGGACTGGAACGTGATCCAGGAGCGCGGCTTGAACGTAAGATCGGAGTAGAGGTCGGCAAACGTCTGTTGATCGCTGCGGGGGCGCAGCCGCCAGTCCGTCATCACTTCCCAATAAAGAACATCTTCCACCTGGCCCTGGCGTTTGGTTTGAAGCTTGTTCTGCAGCCCGAAGCGGAGGACGTTTTGGCTGTCGATGGAATCGATCGAATTATATTCCGGATACTCGATCGGCAGCAGGCGCAGGCTTGGCAGTTCGGAATCAAACTGAGGAAGCTGATCGGGCCGGTAATTCGGGGCTGGCACAAACACATAATCGATGGACGGTTCGATGATATGGCGCAGCCCGTCCAGATCGAGCGCTTCGCTCTGCACGTCCGGCCAGAGGCGCGAGGCCTTAAAGGAGACCTTCGCCCCGGTGTTGAAGACTTCACGGTAGGTGTCTGAATTTGTCCTGAGAGTTGTTCCGCCGCCGTCCACGTCCACGGCGCTGTAGTAAGTAAAGCGCCCGCCGACGCGGGGGGTGATGTTGAGCCAGCCGAACAGGGTTTCGGGCAGGGTGATTTGCTGGTAGGTGTCGGCGCGCCACGCCGAGTAATTGGGGGGAATTTGGCCTGGCGGGCCGATGAAGCTGTTCGTGGACGAAGCAAAGGGACTGTTGGTCCCTGCGTAAAGGTGCTGGTACTTCCCCACGGAACTTTCGCTCTCGTAATACAGCAGCGAATCGCCCAGTGGCTGGCGAAAGCCCGTAAGTCGCGCGTCGGGGAGCCGCTCCACGGTTTCGTAAAAGTCGTTCAGGCGCGGCTGGGTCAGAACATCGAGGCTGAAATTGCGCCAGAACTTGTTGACTTCAAAAAACGTCTGGCCCTGCGGATCCTGCTGGTATTCACCCGGGAAAAAGGTCTTGATGACGTCACTGTCGCTTTGGTATTGCACGAGCGATTTGACGTCCAGGTTTGTGAACGGAGTGGCCTGATACGTGAAATGCACGCGCTGGCGATTCTCCGGGAGGTTGACACCTGCAATATTGCTTCCTGCCTCGTCGTCGCGCGTGTAGTAGTAGCGAAGAGTGCCCTCGCCCCACCGGCCCAAGTGGAAATTGAAATCCGGGCCCCCGCCCACGCCGCGTTTCTCGCGGTAATCCAGATGCAATACGGTGTCGAGTTCCTCGTTCAGGTACCAGGTGTAATTGGCGAGAAGGAACGGCCCGAAGAGGCTGCGGTACCCTGGGGTAAAATTGAAGTTGTTCGCACGCTCCCCAAGGTTCCTGGAATAATAGGGAAAGTAAAAGATTGGGACGTCGTCCACGTACAGAACAGCGTGGGTCGCCTCGATCCGCTGGCCCGGAATGATCCAAATATGGGCCGCGCGGATTTTGATGATCGGATCGGAGATGTCATCGGTGGTGATGAAAGCGTTGGTGGCGTTATAGACGTGATTGGTGATGTCGCCGTGCAAACCTTCGCCCTGCGTAAACACAGGCGCCCGCCCGGTGCGGAATTGTTCCGACACCATCTGGCGGGAGTGGAAATTATAGCGGATGTGTTCGCCGACCCAAAGTTGATCGTCCTGCTCGATTCGCACTTTCCCGTCGGCAACGGCTTCGCCGGATTGCTCGTTCACGGTTGCGGCGTCCGCCGTCAACACGGCTCCGCCATATTTCACCATGATCCCGTTCGTGGCCGTGGCGAGGCCGGTGCTGAAATTGTAAACGACTCCGCCCTCGGGAGAGAGGGCCTGGATTTCCCAACTGGTCTCCTGCTGCGCGTTCAGAGAGATGCCTGTGGACAACAAAAGGACCGTCAATGGGACGATGGCGCGCAGTCGTGTCATTCGGCGCGGCAAGCTAATCAAAAGCCATCGGAACTGCCAAGACCGATTTCGTCCGCCGATCGGTGTGTTGAACGCGCTTCGGTGATTCGCACGAAAACCGGGTTTTCTCGCGGTTTGCGGTGGCACGTGAACTGCGGTAGCTGACGCCAATTGAGCGCATGGCTACGAAGATAAATCTAATGAAGCTTCTGCAGGAGATGAATGCTTTTGCCGAACTGGGACGCCGGCATCCCGCACCGAGGACCTCGCCGCTTTTCCTGTTGCAACTGCGCACCCATCTGGCTGAAACCAGCCGGTCCAGGCGCCGCCTGGTCGTCAGCGTCGATCTGAAAGACAGCTTGGACATGCCACATCCGGTAACGATCAATCACATCAAGCCGGATTCGGCGGTTTAGCTGGTTGTCTGGCGCTTAGACCCGGCGGGCCCCAATATCTCCAGGTTCCCGCATCTCCGTCCACTGATTCAAACTGAGGCAGTGTCTTGCCTCAGAATCGAGCCGTGGACACGGCGCCACTCCGGAGCGCGGTTCTGTGAGCCGCAGCAGGTTGGCCATCTCTGTGATGTGGAAAGGTTACGCCGGCGACCCGGGCTGCCTGGGTGATCACTGTGCTGCGGGTCACAGGCACGCGCTTCGGGAAGCCGAGCAAAATCTCGCCTGGAAGCCGCCGGTTTCGGAAAGTTGCTTCATGAATCCAGATTAAGCCCACCCGGCACACCGTCGCCCAGCCGGCCCCAGGCGCCTGCCGGGACCGACTTTGAACCGTTCGTCGACGGCTTTACCGGGACGCCGGAGGAATTCACCTTTCCCGTGGCCTCGGGAATCATTGCCGGCGGATCGTTGATGGGCGTGGGTCTCATGTTCTGGGAGAACGGCGCCGAGATGATCCGGCGGTTCCTGCATCACTGAGTTGCTGGCGCGGCGACGGTGTGCGGGGATTTTCAGGCACCGCGGGCCGCAGCCTCATCCCGGTAGCGGTAACGCGCCGCGACGAGGCTGAAGAGGATCGCGACGATGAAGGTCAGGCCCGCATACAGGAAAAAA
>JBEKFT010000218.1:0-4181 GCA_050013175.1 Verrucomicrobiota bacterium | reverse complement strand
CGTCTCCATCGTTTATCCCGCCGCCGGCGCGAAGTTGACCAACTCCACCGTGGTTGCGCGCGGGATGGCGAGCGACAACGTCAAAGTGGCTCTGGTTCAATACCGGTTGGAGAATGCAACCGGGACCAATGATTACCAGGACGCCACGGGCACCACCAATTGGTCCGCCACCGTGACCAACCTGATTCCCGGGCTGAACACTCTCCGCGCCCGCGCCATCGACACCAGCAGCAATGTTTCCGCCGCGGTCACGCACACATTTACGTACGCCATCGTCAGCCTGTTGACCCTGGCGACCAACGGGAACGGCACCTTTTCTCCCAACCTGAACGGGAAATTGCTCGACGTTGGCGCGACTTACACCGTGACGGCCAAGCCTGCCTCGAAGTATATCTTCGTCAATTGGACCGGGGATGAGGATTCAGACAAGGCGAAGCTGACGTTTCTCATGCAGAGCAACATGATGCTGACGGCTGAGTTCATCCCGAACCCGTTCATTCCCATCCTGGGCGCTTACCAGGGATTGTTTTCGGATACGAACGTGGCGCAGCAGAGTTCGGGCTTCTTTTCCAGCACACTCACGAGGGGCGGCTTGTTGACTGGCAAACTCAGACCCGGGACGAACAGCTATTCATTCTCTGCCCAGTTCAACCCGTACGGCGCGTGGTCCAATACCCTCGCGTCGCGGGGCCCGGCCCCGCTCAGCGTGCAACTTCAGCTCGACCTGACAAACGCGACCCTGTCGGGGCAGATCAGCAACGGGGTCTGGACGGCACAATTGCTGGCCAACCGCGCGGTGTATTCCCAAGCCCATCACGCGCCCCAGGCCGGAAAGTACACGCTGTTGATTCCCGGCGCGGAGGAGTCCGAAGAACAACCGGGCGGCGATGGTTTCGGAACCGTGATGGTGGGGCCTGGGGGCGGCATCACCTTCGGCGCGTCGCTTCCGGACGGTACGAAGGCGTCGCAATCGACGTTTGTGTCCGCGCAAGGGCAGTGGCCCCTGTATGCCGCGCCGTCTTCGGTCAAGGGCTCGCTCTTTGGCTGGCTCACCTTCACCAATCTTGCCACCAATGATATTGAGGGATTGGTGAGCTGGATCAAACTGCCGCTGGCCTCCGCCAAATTCTATCCGGCGGGATTTACAAACCAGACCGGAGTGATCGCTTCGAGGTACGTCTTCACGAACAAAGTGCCGGTGCTGGACTTCAGCACAGGGCAGGTTTGGCTCGCCAACGGCGATCTCGCCGCGAGTTTCACAAACCAGGTCGTCCTGGGCACCAACAACAAGGTGAGCGGCACCAACAAATTAAGCCTGAACATTGCGACGGCCTCGGGCCTGTTCACCGGCAGCGTGAGGCCGCCGGAAGGCAAGGCCATATCCATCGGCGGCGTGGTGTTGCAGAAGCAGAGTTTCGGCGGCGGCTTTTTCCTTGGCACAAACCAATCCGGGCGCGTCTATTTCGGGCCTTAGAAGTCGTCTCATAAATGGTGGGGCGCGGACGGCCCTGTCGGCGCGAATCCTGGATGCATGAGGATGTGAGGAAGTCCCGCGAGATATTCCATGCGTGGACTCAGCGGCCCGTGCTCCGAGTCCTTAGGCGACGCACCATTCAGATGCGCACTCGAGGGCGAGTCGCCCGTTCCACCCAGAGAGTTTTAATCCGCGTCCACCCGCCGTGCTCGCACCCGTCGCGGCAAGGTCTGCGGTGAAAGTCTTCCGTTCCTTGTCAGGAAATGAATTCGCGATAATTCCCGCAATTCGCGGAAAAACTCCTCTTGCTTTGGTGGTTGTTTGGCTCCCGCTCTTCCGCCCGGCTGGTGGCTGGCCGAGAGATCTGGTCACGGGAAAGGTCTTGCACGCCCCGTCATGCGCTAGTAATTTTTAGTGTTCCTGGGTGGCACCCATAGCTCAATTGGATAGAGCGTCTGACTACGGATCAGAAGGTTTGTGGTTCAACTCCACATGGGTGCACCAATCATCAACTTATTAAACCACAACTATTTAACTCACTCCAGCAGCGTCGTTCCATCGTTCAAATTATTTTGTCTGTCCCCTTTCTGTCCCCTTTTTGAGGTTCTGAGGCGTGAGCCTGTGTGAGAACTCATTTGTGGACCATTGAATCTGCCTCGGCACTCCATCAAAGCGCGTCATAAGTCAATTGTGAGCGAAGTTTTTCCGGGTCAGGGAGTTTTCACACGGGCTCGCGTCTGATTCAGCGGGAGAGCAAATCTCCGCACCCCTGCCAGTAGAACGTCGCGCCAGAGCCATATTGGAGATTCCACCAGTGATTTCTCCCCTGACTGCGGTTCGCGCCTCCATAATGAGTGACGCAAAGAGGAGAAAGAAATGATTGCGTCTGCGATCCAATTCTCGATTGATAAAGCCACCCTTGAGGGAGTGGTGACAACCTTGGTGATTATCGTTGTGCTTGCGTCCGTTGCCCTCTGGGTTGTCCTAAAGAAGCGTAAATGAATTTCAAATGACCCCACTACCACCGGATTCTGATGCTGGACATTTACGCGAAGAACGAGAAGGAAGATTTAAGCGCGGGCGAACTGAAACAACTGCGAACATTGGTTGAGGATTACAAAACATGAACAAAGAACGTTTTGAAGAATTGAGCGAGGCACTCCGGCAGGCGAAAGCCGTGCGGCGGGGTGAAACAGCCCCGTCCCGCGTGTGGAGTGTGACACGGGGCAGCAACGGACACCTCCACCGCCGCCAGCTTGATCCGAAGGAGTATCAGCGCGGACAACAGGCGGAATGGGAAAACACGATTGCGGCCACGCGGACGCGGTTGCGGCTGTCACAAGTCAAGTTTGCGCAACTGCTGGGCATTTCCGTCAAAACGCTGCACAACTGGGAACAAGGGCGGCGCAAGCCGACGGGAGCGGCGCGGGTGTTGTTGCGCGTGGCGGCGCGGCATCCCGAGGTGGTTTTGGAAGAGGCGATGGCGTGAGTGGAGGGGCATTGGGTTCCACTTTCGCGAACAAAGCGAGCGTTGACGCGGCTTGATGGAATTTTCTGCCAACAAGGAATCTCTTTTTTTCGCGGGCGACCTGTCCCGGCGGGGTGGCGGGGGGATCCTGCTGTTCTTTGCGGTGAAATGTTCCGTGTCCATCCACCGCGCCCGGAACTTGAAGTGCCAATCCCGCACTTCAAGTTGTCAAACTCTTCGCGCGTGAGTCGAACTGTGAAATCCTCCGGGAATCCGGATCGTCAATGGCTGCCGAGTTTCAACTCCACCGGCTTGTCATCGACGGTGATGAGAACGGAATCATCTCGAATCTCCTTGCAGCAAACCACCACGTTCTTGTCCTGGACCTTGACGTCGGCGGTTTCGCCCACCATGAGGTTTGCGTTATTGATCAGGACCATGCGGCGGTTTTTGGTCCCCGATATGGCTTTCAGCGCCAACGCACCATAGTGGTTGGGGACCGTGGGCGGAACGGGGACGAACGCCGCCGGTTTGCGGGGCGGCTCCTGCTGGCCTGGCGCCTCCTGCGCTTTCCGGCTGTAGAGCTTCAGGATGCGCGCCAGCTCGGCGTTGTACGCACGCGGGCCTCCCTCCCTGTAACCGCTCTCACCCACCTGACGCCCATCCGGGTCGAGTAGAATGATCGTCGGATACCCGGTGATGTGGTAGGTTTCCGAGAGGCGCTCGTTGGCCTGGCGCTGAGCGTCATCCAAATGTTTGTGGCGGGGAAAGTCCACCTCGACCAACACGAGATTTGCCTGGGCGAACTCGGCGAACTCAGGCTGATCGAAGACTTCCCTCTTCAGTTTCATGCACCAACCGCACCAGTCCGAGCCGGTGAAGTCCAGGAGCAGAGATTTGTTTTCCCGTTTGGCTTTCTCCTGCGCGACGTTGGCATCCGTGAACCACTGCGCCAGTTCCTCGGCCCGGGCCGGCAGACTTGCCAGGCCCAGCATCAGCAGCAAAGTTGCTCGTTTCATGGCCGGATCAGGCAGCGCGAAGCGTGCCAGCGCGAGCGTCTATCCCATGAGCCATGCCCTTAAGAAGTGCTTGTGGTTCCAGCAAATCGAAATGCAAACAGCGGCGACGCTCCAATTCCTATGAGTGCTGCCGACCCAGGCTCGGGTAATGCCCTCGTTCGACTGCGAATCTGTTCCCTCGAAGTTGAGAGGTGCAATACAATTCTAATTCGCCCGGCAT
>JBEKFT010000217.1:0-4206 GCA_050013175.1 Verrucomicrobiota bacterium | reverse complement strand
TCTGCAAACATCTGGCGTCCGATGGCGGCCCTGTCGAGGAATTCAAGCTGAAGCCGGAAGATTGCTCCAAACTGCAGCTCGAAGCGCTGCAATACCACCATCGATACATCTGCCTGCTGCAACTGGCGGATTACAGCGGCGTGGTGCGCGACGCCGAGCGCAACCTGGCCGTCTTCGAATTCGTCGGCAAACATGCCGGGTCCGAGGAACTGGCCTGGTCGCTCCGGCAATTTCAACCCCAGCTCCTGATGATCCTGACGCGGGCCCGCACCATGCAGGCGATGGACGCGGGCGATTATGTCGGGGCGATTGATCTGGTGGAGCAGGGACTGGAACAGATCCGGGATTTCTACCGGGAGCGTTCCAAGCTCGAATTGATGGATCAGAGCGGGGAAATTCATTCCCTGGAAGCGTGGCTTTCCGAAATTCGCGCAAATCGTCCGCTCTCGGCCCGGGAAAAGCTGGAACAGGCGCTCAGCGAAGCGATCCGCCGCGAGGATTACGAACGGGCGGCGCAGATGCGGGATGCACTCCGCAGTCTGAAATCGAATTCCTGATCCGAGGGCTGGAGGGCCCATTCCGGTTGGCCCCAAGGGCAGAGCGGCTCTACCGGCGCCGCTGCACTCTTCACCCCGCGGGACTCACACTGCGATCGGCGCTTTGATGGCCGGATGCGGATCGTAGCCGGCCAGTTCGAAATCCCCGTAGGTGAATGCGTGGATATCCTTCACGGCGGTGTTCAGTTTCATTTGTGGGAGGGGCCGGGGCTCCCGGGTGAGCTGAAGTTTCGCCTGTTCGAGGTGATTGGCGTACAGGTGCAGATCGCCGAACGTGTGGACGAATGTGCCGGGTTTCAACCCGCAAATCTGCGCGAACATCAGGGTCAGCAGCGCATAGGATGCGATGTTGAACGGCACGCCCAGGAAGAGATCGGCGCTGCGCTGATACAACTGGCAGCTCAGTTCGCCGTCGATCACATAGAACTGAAAGAGGGCGTGGCAGGGCGGCAGCGCCATTTGATCGAGCTCGCCGACATTCCACGCGCTCACGATGTGACGGCGGCTGTCGGGGTTGCCTTTGATCTGGTCGATGACCCGGTCAATCTGGTGGATGGAACGGCCATCCGGCGCCCGCCAGTCACACCATTGCGCGCCGTAGATGCGCCCCAGGCCGCCCTGCGCATCCGCCCACTCGTCCCAGATCGTCACTCCATGTTCGTTCAGATATCGGGTATTCGTATCCCCGCGCAGGAACCAGAGCAGTTCGTAGAGGATGGATTTGACGTGCAGCTTCTTGGTCGTGAGCAAAGGAAACCCGTCGGCCAGCGGGAAGCGCACCTGCTCGCCAAAGACGGAATACGTGCCGGTGCCGGTGCGGTCGGCCTTGAACCGGCCTCGTTCCAGAACCTTTTTCAGAAGTTCCAGGTATTGTGTCATCTGATCGAGCATTGGAAGGGATTGGTGCGGTCCAATCAAGCCATTCCTGTCGGAGGAGGCGCGCGGCTCTGTGAGCCGCAGCAACGCAGAAACATCCACACGCACGGCAGAGTCTTCACGCCCATTGCCTTGCCGATCCTGCTGCGGGTCGCAGACCCGCGCGCCGGACCGCGGCTCACAGATCTGCTGTCCGGAACACGGTGCTTGGGCGGCTTCAGTTCGGCCCGCGAAGCATCAGCCAGAATCAACCGAATCCTTCCCGGCGAGGCGGGCTGAAGCCTGCGTTGCGTCCGCAGACGGTTCCTGGGGGTGCCCCGGCACTTTCACCATGTTCTGTTCCTTGGCCAGTTCGTCGAGGAACACGGTCACGACGCTCTGCAATCTTCTCCGGTCGAGCCACAACAGCCAGGCGGCCAACGGCAGGGTCAACAGCAGCAGCCACGACCAGGGTCGCCACGAGCGGGCGAGCCCGATCAGCAACAACTCGAGGCCCAGCGCCGCGCCCACGGCGATTCGAGCTGCGAGCGACTCTTTGGCATTCAGCCTGCATCGGATCATCTGGCGGTTCTGAGGGTGGTCTTCGGCAACCGTGGTCAATTGCACCCGGCTCCACCGGCTCCCGTGAATCTCCACATCATATTCGCTCCAGCCGATGTCCGAGCTTTTGGCCCAGCCCTTCCGGTCCAGTCGTTGCAGGAGCGAGGCGAGGAAGGCAAGGCGGTCGATTCGCTGTTGGGTCCAGTATTGGGCTTCGTCGAGCGGCTGCTTGGCGATGCGCAATGCGATGGAATCGAGGGATTCGCGCGATGCAAGCGGCGAGGGCCGCAGTGCGAGCCGTTCCTGATAACGCGCCCACCCGCGCACGATGGGCTGCAGGAAAAAGAGCGTCGCCACCAACGGTCGCGACCACCCTCTGCTTCCGGTACCCGGCAGCTTCGCCTGCGCGGCCGCCGCGACGCACATCCCGATCGGAAGAGCCAGGCTCACGATGGCCAGGGGGAGCAGGCGATGGAAAACCGCCGACAGAATCCAGAGCGGAATCGTGCCGAACAAATGGTATTCCAGACTCGTGCACAACATCAGGGTCGTAGCCGGTTCGGAAGCATAGAGTTTCTGGAAACCTGCGCTTCCGAACAGGCCGTGATAAATGACCGGGGGCTGGAGCTCCACGCCGAACTTGGAGGCGGCGTAGATGCGACCGCGCCAGATGCTGCCTCCGAAGGCGTTGAAGTTCTCGGGGTGCTTGCGCACGAGCAAAGCCTCCGCCTGGCCGTACCCCTGCTGCTGCTTCAGATATGCTCTGACCGTCGAACGGCGATAATGCCAGACAAACGCAGCGGGGCTGAATCCGATTTGATAACCGGCCTGCTGCAACCGCCAGCAGAGGTCAACGTCGTCGCCCGCTTTTTGGAACATCGGATCGAAGCCGCCAATCTCCTGCAACACCCATTTGTAGAACGCCATGTTGCAGCCCGGGATGTGCTCCGCCTGCCGGTCGGTCAGCATGACGTGCGCCGGTCCGCCGGGCGAAGCCATCACCGCGGCGGCAACAGGGGAATCTTCCGGCGGCAGGAGGTTCGGCCCTCCCATGCCGGCGAATCGGCTGTTCAATAAATCGCCGACCAGATGGTAAAGCCAGTCCTCGTCGGCCCGGCAGTCCGCGTCCGTAAACGCGATGATTTCGCCCGTTGCGGCCGCGATCCCGGTGTTGCGCGCGGCGGAAAGCCCCCTGTTGTTTTCATGTCGAATGCAAGTGAAACCGGCGCCGCTTCCGCCGGACCCGATCTGGCGGGACGCGAGCCCTTGCGCGTCGGGCGCGCCGGATCCGGTTTTCACGGACGGATCGCGGGGAATCCCGCCCCACCGCAATTCCTTCGTGATCCGGGGCGTCGCGTCGGTCGATCCGTCATCAACCAGAATGACCTCGTAGTCGGGGTAATTGAGCCGCCGCAGGGAATCCAGGCACGACGGGAGGGTCCGGTCGGCGTTGTAGCTCGCCACGACCACCGAAACCTTGGGACATCGCGGCAGCGGGAAGTAGGGGGCGATGTGGAACAGCTTCCGGACGACTCCGAACGATTCCCTGGTCCGGCGGTCGCGCGTCACCAGTCCCATTTGCCAGTCCTCGACCAGGCGCCCGTCTCTGAACCATTCATCCGTGTAGCTGAAAAGGATCGCTCCAGCCAGTCCGCCGCGGAAGGCGTCTTCAATCTGCCACGCGAGCGTCTCGCACTTCCGCGCCTCCCCCTCGCGCAGCGAATCGATGCCGAATTCGCCGAGCACGAGCGGCTTGGCGTCCGCCATCATCTGGAGCCGCGCGAGATAATTCTGATACGGTCGCTCCTGGTGGAGGTAAACGTTGAAGCAGACGAAGTCGGGACGTTGCGGCTGCAGGAACTCGGTGGGCGGAAAATTTGTGAACGTGCAAACGCACTGCGGATCCGCCCGTTTGGCCTCGCCGACCAGTTCATCGACAAAGTCCGCGACGGCCCGGACCCCGGCCCAGCGCACGATGTCCGGCGGGATTTCATTCGCCACGCTGAAGGCAAACACGGCCGGGTGCTGCGCGCAGTCGGAGACCGCGCGCCGGATGGCATCGCGCGCTTCGCGGCGCCGCGGTTCGGAGTCGAAGCAGAGGTGCCGGTTCCAGGGGATATCGACCAGCACTTTCAGCCGGCGCTCCGCCGCGAGGTCGAGGAACCAGCGGGGCGGCACGTGGTAAACGCGGAGGAGATTGGCCCCCAGTTCGAGGATTTGCGCCAGATCCAGC
>JBEKFT010000216.1:0-4238 GCA_050013175.1 Verrucomicrobiota bacterium | reverse complement strand
GGGCCGAGGTGAGCGGTGTCTTCAGTTCGTGTGAGAGGGTATGGTAAAAATTCCGGATATTGGTGTTCAGCTCGCCAATTTCCTTGAACGATGCCTTCAACTGCTCTTCAGCTTGCTTGCGTACAGTGATGTCGCGGATGTTGCATTGGATGACGTTGCAGTCACCGGCTTGATACACGTTGCTGACAAACTCCACGGAAACGTGGCGGCCATCCCTCGTTTCCAGCGGCAGGTTGTCGTAACGGACATACCCTTGCTGTTGCAGTTGCACGAACTTGTCCTTGTTGGAAAGGATGTCCCTGAAAGGACTGATCTCCCAGATGGACTTGCCGACCATTTCGCTATGGGAAAAGCCCAACATCTCCAGCAAGAAGGGGTTCACATCCCTGATGCGCCCGGTGTCGGTATCCAGAATCAGGATGCCGTCCTTCGCCGCTTCGAACAGCCGCCGATAACTGACTTCGGAGGCGCGCAGCGTCTGTTCCGCCCGTTTGCGCTCGGTGATGTCGGTGCGGATGGCCACGTATTGACGTGGCTTGCCCTGGTCGTTGAGGGACGGCACGATGGTCATATCCATCCAGTAAAACGATCCGTCCTTGGCCTTGTTCTTGATTTCGCCATGCCAGACCCGGCCCTGCGTGATGGTAGCCCAAAGGTCACGGATGAATTCCTTTGGGTGATAGCCCGAATTGACGATGCGATGATCCTGGCCGAGCAGTTCCTCCCGGGAGTATTGGGAGATGGAGCAGAACTTGTCGTTGACGTAGATGATTCTTCCTTGCGGGTCGGTGATGGCCACGATGGCGTGCTCATCCAGCGCGGACTGCAAGTCGGCGATTTTCTTGAACGAGGCTTTTAGTTGTTCTTCAGTTCGCTTGCGTACGGTAATGTCGCGGACGTTGCATTGGATCACGTTGCAGTCACCGGCTTGATACACGTTGCTGACAAACTCCACGGCGATCTTGCGACCGTCCCTGGTTTCCAGCGGCAAATCTTCATAACGGACATACCCGCTCTTTTGTAATCGCTCAAGCATGACCTTGTTCGACTCGATGTCCTTGAACGGACTAAGTTCGCCGACGGTTTTGCCGACCATTTCACTGCGCGAAAAACCCAATAGCTTAAAAAGGAAGGGATTCACATCGTTGATGCGTCCCGTGTCGGCGTCCAGGATCAAAATGCCGTCCTTCGCCGCTTCGAACAACCGGCGATAAGTGACTTCCGAGGCGCGCAACGCCTTGTGGCCCGTTACGTTCTCGTTTTGATGATTGCCCTTCATAACCCCAGCTCCCCCATGAGTTGTGAGCGTGCAAAACCCTTTGGGGAGTTAGCGTGGGAGGATAAGCCGGGAAAATGCCCGGCGCAATGGGGTGAACACCCCATAGGAAATTCCCTTAAATTTGGCCTCGATGCAGCATGTCGGCGACAGAGGACGGTTAGCTGGACGCTGAAGCGCGGAGTGGAATCATCCTGGCCGCAAACCATCAGCGGACGGCTGGCTTCGCCAGTTTGGCAGCGGATCGACCTGCTCGCGGGGACTGTCGGTCGCGCGCAGAACTTCTTTCACCGTTCCCAACAACTCCGCGATGGTATAGGGCTTGAGCAGTGTAGCGGCGGGTTGGAGCCAGGGGTATTGGGTGAATTCCTCCTTTGGCGATGTTCTGGTGGCCATGATGACCGGCAGCGCCATGCGCGCTGAATGCAGCTTCTTGACCAGTTCGACGCCTGTCAGCCTGGGCATGTTGTTGTCGGTGATCAGGAGGTTGAAGGCTTTGATCTGAAGAGCCTCCCAAGCGGCTGCGCCGTCTTCGGCGGTGTCAACGTGGTAGCCGGAACCAACCAGCACCCGGGTGCTGAAGTTGCGGATGCCACTGTCGTCATCCACCACGAGAATATGTTGGGGCGCATTCGGCTCGCGTTGGAGTGGCGCGCTATCCGGCTCCCCGGCTTGCGGGATTGTGTTATTTTTCATAGCAAGATAAATAATAAGCCGGCAACCCTTGCGGGCGCTATGGGGTGTTTCCCCCATGTTTCAATCAGACCCTTTGGATTCGTATGGGGGAAACACCCCATAGACTTTTCAGGGCGCGGCCTCATAGTACTCGCGTCTTTATGTTCAATCATAAGATGATAAAAGCAGTTTTCGGCAAAGCAAACCGAAGCGACTTTCACTGTTTTGTGACTCCGGAGCCCCTCGAGGATCGCACAGCGGAGGCCGGATTTGATGTTCTGGGCGGAGTAATGGTTGTCAGTTTGTCAGCGGGAGTGGCGCTATTGATGCGTCTCATTCTCGCAACTTGATTTAGCCGGCGTTCGCCCTCATCCTGCCTTCGGCAATCAATTGAAGCACCTCCACCTCGCGCGAACTCAGACGGGGGTTGCGCGACCGTAGCGGTCCGTCTCGATCCGGCGGCTTGCCATCCGGTTAGTGAAGACGCCTGGCAACCGCTGGGCTGAAAAACGTGTTTCCATTGTGGACTTCCCGGATTGCCTCGAACACGATCGCGGGGTCTTCCGCCGGCAGAACAGTGATTCGTTTCTTAGACATACAAGGTTTGGTTCCAGCCGGCTCGATCAGCGGGTTTTTCGCCCCGCCCCGCGGGCCTTGCCGAGCGGAATCTGCGCCTGGATGGTGGTGCCTGTCCCCGGCACGGACTCGATATCGAAACGGCCACCGACCATCTCCAACCGCTCCCTCATGCCGAGCAGCCCCAAGCGGCCGTTCCCTTTCGAGTGCAGCACGCGTTCCACGTTAAAGGATTTGCCGTTGTCTTTGATTTTCAGGCAAATGGCGTTGGGGAGTTTCTCGATGTTCACGTCCACGAAGCCGGCCTGCGCATGGCGGGCCACATTGGTCAGCGCTTCCTGGAGGACACGGTAGAGCACAGTGCGCGTGGCATTGCTCAATTGTTTGATCCTGCTGGAAGTGAAGGTCGTGAAATGAATGCGGATGCCCGTCTGCTTCGTGAACTCTTTCATAAAGGCATGAAGAGCGGGAATCAGTCCCAAGTCGTCCAACACCGTCGGGCGCAGTTCCCGGGCGAACCGGTGCACAATGTCCACCGATTTTTCCACCAGCCGTTGCGTCCGCGCGATCTTCTGCTCGAGACCCCTGGGGTTACCCGCGGCCTCCCGGGTTAAAGCCGCCAGATGGACAGTGATGCCCACCAGGGTTTGGGCGATTTCATCATGCAGCTCGCGGCTGATGCGCTTTCGTTCCTCCTCCTGCGCGCGCAGAATTTGATGGGACAGGTGCCGCAACTGTTCCTGCATGTGACGCGACTGCCTCAGCAACCGGTTTTGGTGGTGCTCGCTTTTCTGGAGGGCTTGCTCCACCGTCTGCCGCCGGGAAATTTCCCGGTTCAACCCCCGGTTGGTGTCGGCCAGGGCCTCCAGACGGCGTTGCACCTCCTCAGCCTGCTTGCGGGCTGTAATGTCCCCGAACGCGACCCGGCACCACTTCCGCGTTCCCTTGGGAGAGACTGCGGACGTGGCCCGAAAGCTGGCCCAAAAAGTGCCGCTGCCCTCCTTCAGAAGTAGCGCCTCACTGGTCTGGTCCTTGGGCCCGGTGAATATTTTTTTCAGGAAGGCCAGAAAGATCGGCCGACTCGTCGGGGACATAAAAAGCAGCAAGCGCCGACTGACCAGTCGGGACCGTTCAACGCCGAGCAAAGCGGCGCCCGTCAGGTTCGCCTCCAGGATCACACCTGATTCATCCATGGAGAAATAGCCCACTGGGGCGAAATCGTAGAGGTCGGTGTACTTTTCCAGCGCCACCTCAAGCTCATCCCTGGCTTTCTGCAGCTTGGCGTTCTGCATCTCCAGCTCGATCTGGTGGACCTCCAATTCGTGGAGCAGCCTCACGGTGTCGGCCTCTGACTTCTGATCTCCGGCCTTTGACCGCTGACCTTTCCGCTGGTCGCTCAGGCGGCCTTCGGCGCGGCGGCGAAGTTCGGCGGGGTCGGCTGGGGTGTTCGGCTTTCCGTTCATGGCGTTGTGCTTTCCAGGAGTTGCCAGTGATCAGTCATCAGTGGTGGTGAAGTAATCTGCGGCAGATTCACAAAGCGTGAGAGGAGATTCGCCACAGAAGGAGGCGGCTTTTTCGATCATCGAGTTCAGCAGCCGGCCAATCCCGGCCAGTTCACTGTTGAGGCTTCCAGGGAAGCAACGTTGGCCGGCTTTTTCCGCCGGCGTGCCGGCGAAGATTTCTTTTTCATGCGCTTATTCCCTGCGTCTGT
>JBEKFT010000215.1:0-4251 GCA_050013175.1 Verrucomicrobiota bacterium | reverse complement strand
TTTCCTGGCTGGAACTTTTTTCGGCCGGCTGTTGCTCCTGTGGACTCCGATCCTTCTTCTCATCCGGCTTGTTCGCCTGCTGCTGCCGGTCCTCATCCGGCTGGGTTTGTTTCTGCGCCTGTTGCTGCTGCCCGGGGTTTTGCTTCCGATCCTGCCGTTGATTGTTTTGCCCGTTTTGACCCTGCTGACTCCGGTTTTGTTGAGATTGATCCTGTTGAGATTGCTGCTGGTGCTGCTGCTTTTGTTGCTGTTGCTGTTGCTGTTTCTTGAGTTCTTCCAGCTTTTTCTTCACGAAATCATAATTGAACTTCGCGTCGGCATCCCGCGAATTGAGCTTCAGACTGCTCTCGAATTGTTTGAGCGATTCCTGCCAGGTCTCGGATTTCTTGGAAGGATCCGGGTTCTGCTCGCCCTGGTGGAACAGCGCATTTCCCAGGTTGTAATAGGCCTCCTGCTGCAGGCTCAAATCGGGCGAGGTGAGGGCCTGCCCAAAGTGCCGGGCGGCCTGGTCAAATTGCCCGTTGCGGTAGGCCGCCGCACCCGCGTTGAAATGCAGCCGCGGATCGTCGCCTTTCTTCTCGAGGGATTGTTCGTAATCCTTCAGCGACCGGTCAAAATGGCCGGATTTGTATTCACGTAGCGCGCTGGACGGCGAACCGAAGGCGGCCGCGGGAATCGCCAGCAGGGCGATTGCCGCCACCACAGCCGCCGCGTGACGGTTTGAGGCCCCGCCTCCAGGCGGCTGGGACAGACCGGAGCCGGAATTTCGGACATTCGAGTCAACACCGGATCGGACATTCCCGGGTTGCTTCCTCTCCGGCAACAAGAGTTCGACGACGAGCAATGCCATGGCAATCGCCAACGGCCAGTGATACCTCTCGTGCGGGCGCTTGATCCATCTCTCCTTCAATTCCGACCTCGGCAACGGGGCCAGGCCGTTTTTGTAAAGCGTATCGATCGTGTCGGCGCCGCGCAGCGGAAGGTAAAACCCGTTGGCCGCCCCGGCGATCTCCTGGAGCAGCGCTTCGTTGAGGCGCGACTGAACCACGTTGCCGTTTTCATCGCGAATATAATCCATCTGGCCGTCGGCATTTTTGATCCGCAGCAAGGCGCCCTGGGCGGATCCGATGCCCACCGTGAAAATGCGCAAGCCTGACTTGGCCGCGTTCTTTGCCGCTTCCAATGCCCCGGAATCGTGGTCTTCGCCGTCCGTGAACAAAACGAGCACCTTGTAGTTGTCACCCTCTTTAAAGGCTTCCAAGGCCGTCCCGATCGCCTCGGCCACCGCGGTGCCGCCTTCGGGGATCGTGTTGACATCCAGCGCCTGAACGCTCTGCCGGAAGGCCGTGTCATCCACGGTGAGGGGACACTGCAGGAATGCGTCTCCCGCAAAAGCCACCAGACCCATGCGGTCGGACTTCGCCTGCTGCATCAGGTCGAGCGCGGCCAGCTTGGCGCGCTCGATGCGGTTGGGCGCGATGTCCTCGGCGAGCATGCTTTTCGACGTGTCGATGGCAACCACGATGTCGAGACCGCGCTGTTGGACCTGCTCGAGGTCATAACCCCATTGGGGCTGGGCGAGGGCGAAAATCAGGCCGGCCACCGCCAGAATCAGACACGCCTCCCGGATCCTCTGCCGCCCGGGCGAATCACCGGCAACCAGGCCCGGCAGGAGCCGCGCGTGGATAAATTGCCTCATGAGCCTCTGCCGCACCCGCTGGGACCACCAGAAGAACGCCGCCATCGCCGGCGGTACGGCCAGCAGGAGCCAGAGATAGCGCGGATCGGCGAAGGTCATGGCAGCCTCCTCAGCAGCGTATGCCGCAGCGCCACTTCCACCAGGAGCAGACCAAGTCCCGGCGAAATGAGCCAGGGGAAAAGCTCTTGAAACTGGGTGAACTTTTTGATCTCCGCCTCGGATTTCTCCAGCCCGTCGATCTCGGCGTAAATGGCTTGAAATTTCTCGGTGTTGTCGGCCCGGTAATATTTTGCCCCTGTCGCGGCGGCGATTTTCGTCAGGGTGTCTTCGTCGATGTCCACCGGTTCCCATTGGTAGCCGACTTTTCGACCGCCGAAAAAGACGGGCATGGGGGCCTTCCCCTGCATGCCGACGCCGATCGTATAAACCCTCACTCCGAGGGCCCGGGCGGCCTCGGCAGCCGTGAGCGGGGCGATCTTGCCGGCATTGTTCTCCCCGTCGGTCATCAGAATCACAATCCTGCTTTTCGATTTCAATTCGCGCAGGCGGTTGACGGCGGCGGCGAGAGCCGAGCCGATCGCGGTTTGGTTCGGATCGATCCTTCCCAACTCGAGCCGGTCGATCTGTTGCAGGAGAAAATCGTGGTCCAGTGTGGGTGGAGCCGCGATATAAGCCTGGGAGGCGAACACGACCAGGCCGATGCGGTCGTTGGGGCGTTTATCGATGAATTTTTTCAAGACGGTCTTCGCCATTTCAATCCGGCTGACGCGCCCGTTGCCGACTTCAAAGTCCTCGGAAGCCATGCTGCCCGACATGTCGAGCGCGACGACGATATCCACGCCGCTGGCGCTGACCTTTGTTTCGCTCCGGAGGAGCCGCGGCTGGGCGAGGGCGACGATGAAGAGGGCGAGGGCGAGCCAGCGCAAGGCGGTGAGAAGCCCGTCGGAACGCGAGCGCGTGACATTGAGCACGGCCCGCACCAGTTGCACGGAAGAATACAGAAATGCGGGCGGCTGGCCGCGGCGCCCCTTCAGCCATGCCAGCAACGGCAGGAGCAGCAGGAACGACAGAAACCATGGATGAAGGAAGGTCATCGGGATGCGTGATCCAGGGCTTCGCCGGGCTGAACAGGCTCCGGCTCGGTCTCCTCCACCAACCGGAGCGCGGAGGCATGCAGATCGCGCAGCTCCGGTTCGCCGGGTTCATACCTTGCGAATTTGACGAGATCGCAACGCTCGAGAAACCCGCCCAAACTCTCCTTTTGCCCGGGCAACAGCAGCCGCGAGCCTTGCAGTTCGTAAAGAAACTCCTCGGTCGTCCGTTCCGGCGCCCGGAACTCGAAGCGTTCCTCCAGATAAACCCGGACGGTGTCGGAAACGAGGATGCAGAACGGTTTGGGCTGCGCCAGGAGCCCCAGCGCCTCCTCCAGCCGTTTCCGGGCGCGGACATGAGCCGGCACGGGCGGAACGAGGGCGGCTTGCACCCGCCGCCTTCGCCAATGACGCCAGGCGAAGTACATCAAAGCGGCCGCAGCAGCAGCGCCCAACACCCACCAAAGCCATTCCCACCCACTCGGTATTTCCACCGGCGGTTTGATGTCGCGCAGGGCATTGTTCGCCGCGGTTGCGACCGGCTGCGATTGCGCGGAAAGACTGTTCGTCGTCATGGCTGGCGATGTGTCTTCCGTGACGCGTTGAACCTTGAACCGTCCATCTCAGCCTCGCAATCGCCGCTTTTCGCGCATTTCAAAAAACCTTCCCAGGGCGGCCGTGTACGGCTCGTCCGTCCGTAATTGGATGGCGTCGATCCCGACGGAACGGAACAGGCGCGCGAGCTCCGCCTGGGCCCTGGACTGCCGCCCGGCGAACGCCGCGCGCTTCCGCGCGTCCCCTGTGCCGACCTCGACGATCTCGCCCGTCTCGGCGTCTTCGAGCACCAGGCGGCCGAGCGCGGGCAATTCCAGTTCGTAGGGGTCGGTGATTTGAACGGCCACGACGTCGTGGCGCCGGTTGGCCTGGCGGAGCATGGCGAACGAGGCCTGGGCGAGCGATTCAAGCAGCAGGAGCTGCGGACGCAGCCTGCGGCGAACCGGGGCCGCGGGCCCCGGATCGGCAGGCCCCGCGGAACGTTGCGCCGGCGAACCGACAAAATCCGAGAGGATCGCGGCAATCGCCCGATGCGGGGTGACCCGCATCAGGAATTCGAGCGCGTGGTTCAAATCCGTGCCGCGGTGTTTCGGCTCGAAAAACAAGGCCTCCCGGATGACGCGCAAGACATGCTTGCGCCCTTTGCGGGGCGGAATGAACTTCTCGACTTCATCCGTGAAGAGAATCAATCCGACCTTGTCGTTGTTGCGGATGGCGGAGAAGGCGAGGACCGAGGCGATTTCCGCCGCGAGTTCGCGCTTGGACTGCTCGCGCGATCCGAACACGCCGGAGCCGCTCACGTCCACGACGAGCATCAGCGTGAGTTCGCGTTCCTCGACGAATTTTTTGACGAAGGGATGGTTCATCCGCGCGGTGACGTTCCAATCGATCGACCGGACTTCGTCG
>JBEKFT010000214.1:0-4258 GCA_050013175.1 Verrucomicrobiota bacterium | reverse complement strand
ACTCCGGAATCGCCGGTTTTGATGAGCATCACGGTGGACCGGCCGTCCATGACGACGACCCGCTGCGGTTTCTCAACACGCCATTTGAGTTCCGGCTCGAACTGTTTCCAATGTTCGATGGTGTAAAATGGACTGTCGGCATTGATGAAGCTAAAGTTGTCCCCTGGGAAGGTGCGCAACTGGCCGCGTAAATGAATGCTGGTGAGTTTGGCCACGGCTTGCGCGCCTTTTGTCATAACCTCGGCGGCTGCGGCTTGTATTTTGGGTGTGCTCAGGATAAAGATTAAAATGATGACCGCCGCGAATCCCGCAGCGCCCAACCCAAATCCCCAACGATGTTTCAATAATTTGCTCATAATTGTTTCTCTTTCCGGCTTGGACTGTTCCTGACGAACCCGTTGCATTACCGATTCCACCAGCCGCACCTCGGCGGCAGCCTGACCGCGAGCGATCAGGCGTTGTTGCAGACTTGTGATCGCTTTGTATTCAGCCCGGCAATCCGCACAAGTGTCCAGGTGCGCCCGGCAGTGGAGCGATTCGTCGCGGTCCAGCAATCCCTCCGCGCAGGCGACCAAATTGTCCCGGCATTCGGCGCAGTTCATGTTTGTTCTATTCGGTTGACCCGTTCTTCGTCGTTTTCGCGGACTTTGAGCTCCTGCCGAAGCAGGGCGTAGGCGCGCGAAAGCGTTTTGGTGACCGTGCCGAGCGGCATGTCGAGTCGCGCGGCCACATCCTGGCAGGAAAGGCCCTCGTAATACCGCAACAGAATCACCTCACGGTAGATTTCAGGCAGGACCGCAATGGCTTTTTCCAACGGATACTCCTGCGGGCTGTCGGCGGCGGCCAGGGTCAGGACTTCGGCGGCTTCACGATCCTTCTTGCGGCGTTCCCGGGAACGAAGTTGTTCCTTGGCGACTCGTCCCGCGATGCCCAGCAGCCACGAGTAAAACGACTCCGGCTTGCAGAGCTTCTTGAGAGAAAAGAACGCCCGAACGAACGATTCCTGCGCGGCTTCCTCGGCCTGCGCGTGGTCTCCGACCCGGACCGCCAGATAGGAGAACAAGGGCTTTTGATACCGATCTACCAGCAGCCGAAAGTCCTCCGGATAACCGTCCCGGCAAACTCCTGCCGTCACCTGATAGTGACGGCCGAACTGAATTTGCGACAAAGTAAATGCGCCATCCCACCCGGTGCCGTTGGTTTTCCCAATCTGCAAATGACCGGCGGCTTTCGATTGCGTCACCGGCCGCAACAAGACCCGGCGGACAAATCCGGGCTGACGTAGGGAATTCCCAGGGCCATGCCGCGGAGGATCAGAAGCGTGGCCAGCAGAAAAACCGAGACGGGAATCACTTTGACCAGTTTCAACCGAATCGACAAGGGGATCAGCTTCCCTGAAAGACCAATTGCCAGCATCATCGGCACGGTGCCGGCGCCGAAAGCGGCCATGTAGGCCACGCCCGAGAGCACGCCGCCGGTGGCGGTGGCTCCCGCGCCGGCCACGTACACCAGGCCGCACGGAAGAAGGCCGTTGAGCAGACCCAGCAGGGTCAGAGAAACCACGGAGCGTCGGCGCAGCAGGGTGGACATTTTTGATATCAATTGCTGCACGAACAGCGTGACGGGCTGCCACAAGGCCAGTTTGTGCGAAGCAAAAAGTCCGGCGAGCAGCGCGATGCCAAGCGCGATCGAGATCCACCGCTGAATGCCGGCAAGGAACAGTGTCTTGCCGAGCACGCCGAAGACGACGCCGAGCAGACAATAGGTCGTCATCCTCCCCAGGTTGTAAGCCAGGCGGCCGGCGACATAACCGGGCGTGGAAACGGCGGCGTTCGGCAGCGCGAGCGCCAGCGGCCCGCACATGCCGGCGCAGTGCAGGCTTCCAACCAAGCCAACGACAATGGCCGTCCAGTAATCCATTCAGTGCCTCGGAATCGTTCCGGGCGAACCCGGCGAGTTGGTGAAGCCGCGCTCGATCCAGTACTCCTGGCCGTCGGCGGTCCACGAGACGCGCATTCGCCACAGGCCCGGAAGCAGGCTTCTCAAATCGACAAACTGCAGGCCGTTGGTATCGGGAGCCAGAGCCAATGCCCGATCCGCGCCGGCTGCCGACGGCCGGTAGAGTTGGACCCGGCCGGTCACGCCGCCCCGCACCTGCGCGGGCGGGAGGGAAATGGCGATGCGGCCATTCGCCGCGTCGAGCGACACGCAAGCCAGGCTGCCAAGCCGTTGCGCGCGGCCAAGACTGTCGATCCGATTCTGGTATTTGATCTCCTGCTCGTAGTAATTGTCGCTGACCAGCTCCGCTTTTTGCGAGGAGGCCATGACCACCAGGCTGATGGTGCCGGAAATAAAGATCACGAAGGCGGCTATGACGCCGAGAGGCCAGAGGTTTGGGGTGGGTTTCATGCGATTAATTTTTTGTGTCATCCCGCGGGCCGATGAAGGAGGTATTCAGCGTCTGCAGGCGGCGGCCCTTCGAATAGACGCCGACGACGAGCGGCGTCGTGCCGGGTTTCATGGCCGAAGGATCCAGATCGATCAGGACGGAGGTTTCGGCCAGTTTTTCAGGAGGAACCACGATGCCGGCTCCCATCACCTGCAGGTTGCCCCCGGTATTTTCGAGCCGCAACTCCACCGGCATTTCACGCGAGGTTTTGTTCACCACCTTGACGGTGTAGAGGTTGCTGAAATGGCCGTCGGGCATCTGCTGGAACAGCGCGCCCGGCGCCCGGAGCAGGGTCGTTTCCACGTCCGACCTCGTGAACACCAGGAACGCCCACACGCCGACGAGTCCGAGCAGCAACACCGAATAGCCGGCCAGCCGCGGCGTGAGGCGCAACCGGTCCCCGCGTTCGATGCCGTTCAGCGATGCGTATCGGATGAGGCCGCGCGGCCGGCCGATCCGCTCCATGACGCGATCGCACGCATCGATGCAGGCCGTGCACTGAACGCATTCCATTTGGGTGCCGTTGCGGATGTCGATGCCGGTCGGGCAGACGGTGACGCACTCGAAGCAGTTGACGCAATCGCCGAGGCCCTGCTGGCGGCGCTGGTCGCTGCTCCGTCCGCCCCGGAGTGGTCCGCGCTGCTCGCCCCGCCGGTAATCGTACGCGACGACGATGCTGTTTTCGTCCAGGATGGTGGACTGGAGCCGGCCGTAGGGGCAGATGAAGGTGCACGCCTGCTCGCGGAACCGCGCGAAAATCCCGTAGAACACGAGCGTGAACAGGATCATGAACGACAGGCCCTGCAGATGGTTCGACGGATTGTCCGTCACAATGGCGAACAACGATCCCGAACCGATGATATAAGCCAGGAGGGTGTTCCCGACGAGGAACGACAAGGCGAGGAAAATGGCGTGCTTCGAGAGTTTCCGGCCGAATTTGGACGCGGTCCACGGTGCCCGCGCCAGCGCCCGCTGCGCCGAAGCATCCCCCTCGATCCAATACTCGATCTTGCGGAAAACCATTTCCATCAGCACGGTCTGCGGACAGGTCCAGCCGCACCACAACCGTCCGAAGGCCGCCGTGAACACGATGATGCCCGTGAAAAAGATCAGCAATGTCACGGCGGAAAGGATCATGTCCTGCGGCCAGAAGATCTGGCCCAGAATCACGAATTTGCGCTCGACCACATTGAGCAGCAGCAGCGGATTTCCGTGAATGCGGACGAACGGGCCTGCAAACATCACCGCCAGAAGCAGCCAGCTCAGCCAGCTCCGCGCCCGATAAAAACGCCCGCGGGGCCGTCGCGGGTACAGCCACTGCCGGCGGCCTTCCTTGTCGGCGGTGGCCAGGTGATCCCGAAAGTCCCCCCAGTTGACCTGCTGCACTGCAGGCTCGGCCCTCGACTCCGGTTTGTCTGGCGGTTGCATATTCCTCCGGGCTGGCTCCGGAACTATTCCCTCATTCAAACTGGCTCGGCCCCGTGTTTACCGGCGCCTGGTTTTCCGGCGGCTTGGGATTCGGCGGATGCGTGCCGCGCAGCGTGTAAATGTAACTGGCGACGGAGTAAATGTCCTGCGGCTTCAAATAGTTCTTCCACGTGATCATTCCTTTGGCGGGCTCGCCATTCCAGATCGTCGTGACGTTGTCCGAAAAGTTGCTGCCATGGATCCAGTAGGCGTCGCACAAGTTGGGGCCGACCAACCCGCCTCCATCCGCCCGGTGACACGGGGCGCATCGGGTGAGGAAGAGATCCCTGCCCCTGCTCAGAATGGCCAGGTCCTGCGAAGGTTGAAGCGACGGGATGCCGG
>JBEKFT010000213.1:0-4259 GCA_050013175.1 Verrucomicrobiota bacterium | reverse complement strand
CCCAGGGCACCCCCTGACCCTGCCGGCCTGAAAGCCAGTAGTACGGCAGGTTTGGAACTCCGCGCGGCACCGTCCGGCACAATCCTGGCACCGGCGGCTTGAGGTTATCGCACTAGGCTTCCAGCATCCAATCGATCAGGCGGATATACTCCTTTATTTTGCGCCGTTCATACCGATGCTTTTGCTCCTTGTGCGGCTGGTCGGCAACATGTCGAAATGGATGTTGGGAACTGCGGATGTTTTCGGCGATCAGATCCACGGATTTTCTCATAGGTCAATATTGTTTGTGTTTCTGTTTTCAGTTGATTCAGGTTACGGGATCACCCTATGCAAGCCCGATGCCAACATTCCGCAGTCCCTTCAAGGGCCTCGAAGGAGCCTGGGACAATAGCGTTTGGAGCCCTGAATTCGGGCATCCCGGCCATGTCCGACAAACGGTTCACGGTTTCGTTGAATGGAATCTGATGAGCAGTATTGAACAGGCTGAGAAAACTGGAACTCGCATCGCTTTCTTTATCTTTGAATTCCACCCGGCTTAGCACGGAAACCAACAACCTCCTGCCGGCCACGCTGTCGGGCGGCAGGGTCGGCATCGGTGATGCGATCGGCGGGGTGAACAAGCAGAACCTCCTGCGCGCCGCCCGCCCGGACGGCGTGCTGGACTGCGGCAGCCCACTGCCGTTTCGAAGATTTATGTTTGCCGTTGCCGGTTCGACCTGAACAATGGAGCCACATGAGCGCCCTGGTTCTGCATGAATTCCATAAAGGCTTGAACGCGCGGATAGGCGGCGTCCACGGCATGGACGTCGTCATGGATTATGGGAGCCCGCTCGCCGAGCACACTGCGTTGCGGCGCAGCGCCGGGATTTTGGATCTGAGTTATCGCGGACGAATCTGCCTGACCGGCGCCGATCGCGTCCGGTTCCTGCACGGACAGGTGACGAACGACATCAAGGCCCTGTGCGAGGGGTGTGGCTGTTATGCCGCGCTGGTCACCGCCAAAGGGAAGATGGAGAGCGATCTGAACGTCTATCGTCTGACGGACGAACTGCTGCTCGATTTTGAACCGGGCTTGACCGAACCGGTCTCCCGGCGACTCGAGAAATACATCGTGGCCGACGACGTCCAGGTGGTCGATGCCGCGCCCCATTACGGGCTGTTGAGTGTCCAGGGACCGAAGGTTGAACCGATCTTGCGCAGACTCGATGTGTCCGGCGGGTTCCCTTCGAAGCCGTTCGATTTCGTCCGGATCGCCGATACGGTGTTCGGGGAACTCTATTTGATGAACCGGCCGCGCCTGGGATCGGAGGGATATGATGTGTTCGCGCCGATTGCATCGCTCCGCGCGGTTGCGAGTGCGCTGGTTGACGCGGCGAAGGTCGCGGGCGGTTGCGTTTGCGGATGGCAGGCGTTTGAAGCGGCGCGGATCGAAGCGGGCATCCCTCGCTTCGGCGTGGACATGGATGAAGGCAACATTCCGCTCGAGTGCGGGATCGAGGCCCGTGCGGTGAGTTACAGCAAGGGCTGTTACGTCGGGCAGGAAACCATCAACCGGATTCACAGCATCGGCCACGTGAACCGCGAGCTGCGGGGGTTGCGCCTGGAGGCGGAACTCAAAGACCTGCCGACGAAAGGCGACAAGCTCTTCCACTCCGGCAAGGAGGCGGGCTATGTGACGAGCGCGGTGAGTTCCCCTTCCCTGGGATCTCCCATCGCCCTGGGTTATGTGCGCAGGGAAGTCAACGGAATCGGGACGGAACTGACGCTGCGAATGGCGGGCGGGGAAAGCGTTGCCCGGGTCACGGAACTGCCCTTTGTGAAGTAGGGGAGCCTTTCGCCCTGGTTCTGCCTGTTGAGGGTTTCCAGCGCCTGCAAACGCCGGGCTCCGGCGATCACGACGGGGTGGGCGGCGTCAGTTTCACCAGCAGCGGAATGCTGGCCTGGGTCCGGTCGTCCAGCGCGAGGTCGGTCGAATACAGGCCCGGGCTTTCAAATTTCAACTGCTGGATGTTCACGATGAAGTTGCGCGTGCCGAAATGGGAGTCCCCCGGAAGGACCACTTCCACCGGGATGTCGATTCCCGGCATGATCGAGCGCCCGTCGGCGTCCACGAAGCTCAAGCGCAGCTTGTGCGCGCCCTCGTCCTCGTGTCCGAACGTCACCCGCAGCGCGATCGAACACTGCGGATGCACCGCCGGCAACTGCTGTGTGTAGATGGTGTCGAAAGCGCCCAGCAGGTTCAACTTGCCGTTGTCATCCGTGGCGGCATCGCACAACACTGCTACCTGAATGTTCATCCGCGGACACTAAGCCACAAACACCTGGGATTGGCACGCATTTCTTTTGATCCGTCCCCCTTGACATGACCTCACGACAGCAGCCTTTCGAGTCAGGGTGCCGGCGTTGACCGCGCTTCGAGAAACGCCTTCAATTCCGCCGCCGCCTTGCCCCCAAAGCCGGGCACTTCGGCGATTTGTTCCACGGTCGCCAGGCGCAACTGCCGAACCGAGCCAAAGGTCTTGAGCAGTGCGGCCTTGCGCTGTCCCCCGATGCCGGGAAATTCATCCAAAACACTTTCTGAAATGCGCTTGAGCCGCAGTTGGGCGTTGTAACTGTTGGCCACACGGTGGGATTCATCGCGCACCCGCTGGAGCAGTTTTACCGCCGGATGGCCGAGCCCGAGCCGCAACGGTTTGCTCTCACCCGGCCGATGAATTTCCTCAAACTCCTTGGCCAGTCCGATGACCGGTATCCGGCTTAAATCAAGTTTCGCCAGTTCCGCTGTCGCTGCGCTGAGCTGGCCCTTGCCCCCGTCGATGAGAATCAAATCCGGCAATGCAGCCGGCAAAGGGTCGCGTTGAATTCTTTGGCCGCGTTTCACCTTCCTGCTGGTTTCATCAACCCGCTTCTGCAATTCCTGCTGGATCGCCTCGCCGCCTTCATCCGGACGCGATTCGCGAGGACGCCCACCCTCCCGCAGCAACCGGCTATACCGCCGCCGTATCACTTCCGCCATGCTGGCGAAGTCGTCCTGGCCTTCAACGGTTTTGATCCTGAACCGCCGATAGTTCGCGCGATCGGGCCGTCCGTTTTTAAAACTCACGAGCGACGCCACGGCGAACGTGCCGCTGATGTTCGAAATGTCGAAGCCTTCGATGCGTTGTGGCGGCGCCGGCAAACCGAGCGCTTTCGCCAATTCCACGAGATCGCGTTTCGGATCAATTGCCAACGGCAGCGTGTAAGGCACACGCTCGAATTTCCGCTCCTTCTTCGTCGTCTCATTCAGGTCGCGGATGAGATCGCGCAGACCGGCGGCCTTTTCATAATCCTGCGCGACGGCAGCTTTGCGCATTTCGACTTCGAGTTGCTCCTTCATTTCGTGGCACTGGCCTTCGATGAAATCGCACGCGGCGCGCACCTGCTCCCGGTACTGTTCGCGCGTCACATTGCCGACACACGGCGCGGTGCAGTATTTGAGGTGCGCATAGAGGCAATGCCTGTAGTCCGCCTCGCCGGGTGTGAACACGCGGCAGCCGCGCAAATTGAACTGCCGCCGCACCAGCGCGAGCGTGTTGCGCAGCGCGCCCGAATTCGAGAACGGCCCGAAGTACCGCGCGCCGTCGTCTTTTTTCAGCCGGGTGAAGGTGAAGTTCGGAATCGGGTCGTTCACATTCACCTTGAGCATCAGGAATCGTTTGTCGTCGCGGAAGCTGACGTTGTAGCGCGGGTGAAGCTCCTTGATGAGTTTGCCTTCGAGCAGGAACGCCTCCGGCTCGCTGCGAACGGCATGCACGTCAAAATCGTGGATCGCTTCGACGAGCGCGTTGAACTTCAAATCCCAGCCCATGCGGCGCGACGGATGAAAATACTGGTTCACGCGTTTGCGCAGGTCCCGTGCCTTGCCGACGTAGATCACGGTCCCGAACCGGTCTTTCATCAGGTAGATGCCCGGCTTGTGAGGCAGGCCGCTGAGCTTCTTGCGAATGGTTTCGGACACCGGCATCTCCGCCAACTTACAGTCGAATGGTTGCAGGTGGCAAGCAGCCGGCGGCGGGGTGGAATCCGCGAATGACGCCAATAGACGCGAATTGAAAGGGAAACTCCATCAAACGGCTAAGCCGTCTCTATGCAGTTGGAATTGGGGAGCACACGCGTCCTCGCGTGTTCCGACCGGCGTCTCGCCGGTCGGAGGAGGGCCTAACGCAATCACTAAGCGGTGACTGGCCGCACAGCTCAAAAGTGTTTGGCGAGACGCCAAA
>JBEKFT010000212.1:0-4267 GCA_050013175.1 Verrucomicrobiota bacterium | reverse complement strand
CTCGGCTTCCGTATTCCGGCCCTGCGCGGCGAGGAGCAGACCCAGATTGTTGTGCGCGAGCCAGGCGCCGGGGTTTTTCTCGATGGTATCGCGCCAGAGCGTTTCAAGGTCCCGGTAGGCGCGGGCCTGGTGCCAGGTCATGACTCCAAGCAGAGGGAGTAACACGGCCGCAAACCCATAGGCCGCCGCCGGGTGTCCGGCGCGTTGCGCGATGCCGACGATGAGTGCAGCGCCCAGCGCTATCAATCCCAGACTGGATAAGTAGGTCCAGTGGTCGCACACGAACGAGTAACGCATGTAATACACGTTCATGAAGCCCAGCACGGGGAAGAGTGTGCCCGCAAAGAACAGAGCTGCCGTCGCCGGCCCGCGCCCGATCCGGCCCCGGAGCAGCCAGAGCGTCAGGATGGCGCCGGCGGCCGTGATCGGAAAGGCCCACAGCGCCACCGAACCGGCGTCGAGTTGCCAGCGTGGATAGACAAAGCATAAGTCCGCAGGCCAAAGCAGCTTGCCCGCGTAAAACCACAATGCCCGGCCCGCAATAAAGAACCGTTGAGGAAACGAAATGGCCCAATCCGGGCCCGTGGCTCCCACGCTATTCTTCTCCAGCCAGGCCGTCACCTGTCCCAAGCCGATCGATGTCGCAAAGAATGGCAGCGTCGGCGAGACATCCTCCCGCCACCGGATGCGGCCCCGTTTCCACCAGCAGATCAGCAGAAGCACGGCGGGCAGCGAAAAGGCCGTTGTTTTTGCCAGAAGCGCGCCTGCGAACAAAAGGAATGCGATGGCGTAAGCTCCCCGGCGTCGGAGTTGGGGCATCTCCGGACCCTGGGCATCGCTCGCTCTCCAGAAACGGGCGAAGCGTCCATAAGCCAGCACAGCGGAGAGATAGAGCACGATTGACAGGACGTTCTTCCGTTCAGTAATCCAAGCCGCTGATTCGACCATTAACGGGTGGAGCGCGAAAATCGCGGACGCGAGCCAGGCGCCGGGCACTTCCAATCGTCGCAAAAGTCTCCAGAACAGCAGAGCGCCCGTGGCGTGGAGAAGAACATTCTCGACGTGGTAGGGCAGGGTATTCAGCCCCCAGAGATGGTAATCGAGCCAGAAGGTTGTGGCCGAGAGCGGGTAATACTGCGGCAACGCCGCGGGCTTGAACCACATTGACCGCAGGCCGCTGGCATCGCGCAGTAACCCGAGAATATTCGTCGTCCAGGAATCATCGTCCCAGAGAAACCCGCCGTGCAGGGCCGGCCAATAGGCGATTAGAACTGACGCGAATATCAAAGCGCCTCCCAGCAGCACAGGGTTGGATGCGCTCTCCGTTGCGCCGCTTCCGGTCTTCGGCAGAGAAACCCGGGTTGTGTCAGCGCCTGTTCTCATAAACCGAACGCAACCGGGCAGCCCGATTTTGGTCAAAACCGCCCATTCGAAATCCCCATGACTGTGGCTTCGAAGTCATTCTGCTTGTCGAGCCTCTCCGATGGAGGGGAATTCGTCAACCGGACAGAGCGAAGTTCGGTTTGGCCGGGGGCATCAACATGGGTGGAACGGGCGGGCCGTCGCCTGTAAACCAGGCAAAGCTTCAAGTCGGCGTGGCGACAGCTTGTCGCCAGCAAGAACAACAATGAACCCCGATCGGTGGCATGCTCCAAAAGAGCGCCACGTCGCGCAGCCGGAACCCCCTTGCCTGCCCAAGTGATTTTTGTAATCTCATGGGGACGGGCCGTCCCCACACCGGCAAAGGGATGGCGACGGCCCGTCGCCACCGGGTCCGCGCTACGCGGTTTGCAGCGCCCGCACGATGAAGGGCGCGAATTCGCTGTGGAGATGCGGGGGAATGCGGGCCTTGAACCGCGCGGTGCGCCCGTCGTAACGCCGTTCGATCACCTGGCCGACTTCGTGCAGCCTTGCGATGACGCCGGATTTTTCGTGGGGCACGGCCAGTTCCATGAATTCGCGCGCCGGCCGCAGTCGGGCGCCGAGCTCCGCGAGCAGCGCGGGTGTGCCCTCTCCGTTCTCGGCGCAGATGGCGACCCCGGTTGGGTGCCGTTCGAGGAAGCGGTTCAGCGTTTCGCGGCTTCCGTTGAGCCGATCGGTCTTGTTGAAGACCATCAGAGTCGGCTTGCCGTCGGCGCCAATTTCCCGGAGCACCGCGTCCACCGACTTGATCTGTTCCTCGGCCTGGGGATGGCTGACATCCACGACGTGAAGCAGCAGGTCCGCCTTCACGACTTCTTCGAGGGTCGCTTTGAAGGCTTCGACCAGGCCGTGGGGCAGTTTGCGGATGAAACCCACGGTGTCCGTCAGCAGCACATTTTGGTTCGTCGGCAGGCGCAGGCGCCGGGTCGTCGGATCGAGTGTGGCGAACAATTTATCTTCCGCGAGGACATCGGCGCCGGTGAGGCGGTTGAGCAGGGTGGATTTGCCGGCGTTGGTATAACCGACGATGGACGCGAGCGGCCAGCGGTTGCGCTGGCGCGCTTGGCGCTGGGTCAGGCGCTGGCGGCGCACGAGGTCCAGTTCCTCCCGGATCCGCGCGATGCGGTCCTGGACGCGGCGGCGGTCGGTTTCCAACTGCGTTTCCCCTTCGCCGCCCCGCATGCCGATGCCGCCCTGTTGACGCGACAGGTGGCCCCAGAACCGGGTCAGCCGTGGCAGCAGATGCTGGAGCTGCGCCAGTTCAATCTGCAGCTTGCCTTCGCGGGTGCGGGCGCGCCAGGCGAAAATGTCGAGGATGAGCGAAGTGCGGTCCAGCACCTTGCAGTTAAAAATCTTCTCCAGATTGCGGCTTTGGGCCGGCGAGAGTTCGTCGTCGAAGATGACCGTATCGACGCCGTGACGGCGGCAGTGTGCGGCAAACTCATCCGCTTTTCCCTTGCCGATGAAGGTGGCTGCGTTTGGCGCCTCCAGCTTTTGGACGCCGTCGCCGACGACGGTTCCTCCTGCGGTGGCGGCCAGTTCGGAAAGTTCCTCCAGTGAATCGCGGGTTTCCCATCCGGCATTTCGGGATTTCAATTCCGCCCCCACGAGAAAGACCTGTTCGGTTCTCGTGTTCCTGGTCTCAATCAGCGCTTTCAACGGTTCTGCCGGTCTTCTCTCTTTTTGTCAGTCCGGCAAGTATAACACGTTCCGCGCCGTAGAAAAGGAGGATTACGCCGGCCCCTTGACCGGCTCACAGGTTTCGGGTTTTTCGGATTCAATTTGCCCCGGGCAAGGGACCAATTACAGTGGCGCAGAATGAAGGCGCGACGACGCCATTTCTTATTCGCGATCTGCGTGGTCCTGTCGGCTTGTGGGTGCCGCTCGACCCTCGCGCCCGTCGCATCAAAAGAGACTCGTGCTTACGGCGAGGTTCTCAGTGCGCCGCCGTCCCGACCTGACCGGACGAAGCGATATCTTTTCTATCTTCACGGAGGGATCGTGGAGGGTTCTGATGGACGCCCCGTCAGCCGGGAGTTCGGGCCGTATGAATACCATGAGATCTTGCAAAGGTTTGCGCAGGACGGCTTCACGGTCGTGAGTGAAGTCAGACCCCGCGGGACGGATCCGGCGGAATACGCCAGGAAGATCGCAGGCTGGGTGCGTGGGTTGCTGGAGGCGGGAGTTCCGGACCGGAATGTCGCGGTCGTGGGCGGATCTCAAGGCGGAGTCATCGCGGCATATGCGTCGGCGTTTCTGGACGAGCCCGAGCTCAAGTTCGTCATTCTCGCCGGATTATTCGGCGACGGGGAATCGGAGCGGAGCCTGAGGCTCCATGGCAGGGTCTTTTCAATCTATGATGAAGCGGACACGCATTCGATCTTGCCGGAGGTCTATTTCAGGCAATCGCCCGCGCTGACCGAAGGGAAAAGCCTGGTCACGAAAACGGGGCTGGGTCACGGTCTAATCTACCGGCCCTATTCGGCCTGGTATGAGCCGGCCATCCGATGGATAAACGGAAGGAGCAATGACCGGAGCGGCGGAAATCCCTCTGTCTGTCATGGCGGAGCGTTTCATCCAGACCTTGGTACAGCGGGCGAAACGGGTCCGGTATCGCGGCATCTGCCTGCGCCGGTTGCCCGGGCACCGGCGTCTGGCTCTGCCCCAGAGCCCGAGGGGGGAGCGCTGAAAGATACCCCGCGAGCAGCAACAAGAGGAGCAGCGACTTCACGTCGTTTCCGCGACCATTCCGACTCCGTCCGTCGCGCGAAGCGGAGCGATTTGGTTTTGTCATGGCCAATACCACTCCGACCCAGACCAGCAAGGCCAACGTAGCCGAGGGAAC
>JBEKFT010000211.1:0-4283 GCA_050013175.1 Verrucomicrobiota bacterium | reverse complement strand
CGGCTTGCAGGGCCGCGGTCCGGAGAGCGGGTCTGCGACCCGCAGCGGGGTTGGAAATACACGGCGTGTTGAAGAGTTTCCCGGAGGTTGGATTTTTCCAGGGTTCCTGCGGCTCACAGAGCCGCGCGCCGAGAGCTTGCCCAGGATCCACGGGTCACGAGTGGGTCTGCACCGCATGGCCGGACAACCCCGCGAGTCGTCCCCACCCTGCCGTCACTTGACGGGGCGGGCGATGGCTGCGACCCTTCTCATGCTTGACGCAGAATCTGGCAGCAAGAGCGGCAGGCGATTTGTTTGCTAAAACACTGGAGACTCCCGCCGTGCAGAGCCTGGCCCGGCGTCTGGAGGCGGGGGGTGTCGTGTCTCTCAACGGAATCTGCGCAGGCGCCCAGCCGTTTCTCGCCGTCTGCCTGCACCGGGCTTTTCCACGGCGCCCCCTGATCTGCGTCACGCCCGGCCTGAAGGCGCAGGAGATTTTCCATCAGGACATCGAAACGTGGCTCGAACAGGTGCGCAGTGCGAAGGACGAGGAACAGACCCAACCACGCTCTGCCTCCCATCCCGCATCTCGTCCTCTGTTTTATCCCGAATGGGAAATGCTCCCTCACGAAAGCCGGCTGCCGCATGTGGATGTGATCAGCGAACGCCTCGAGACGCTTATTGCGCTGTCCGCTCTTTCCATCGGCGATCCCCCGGTCTTCCGTGACACTGCGGGGAAGGGGCAACCGTCAGTTCTGGTGGTTACGACCGTCACGGCGCTGTTGCAACGCACTTTTTGCCCCGCGGACCTCCGCAGTCACACGCGGACCCTCCAGGCAGGCGACAAACTCGATCCTCTCGATCTGACGGAGTGGCTGGAGGAACAGGGTTACGAACCCGAAGCGCAGGTCACGCAAAAGGGTGAATTCGCCTGGCGCGGAGGGATTCTCGATGTATTCCCGCTGACGGAACCCTGGCCGGTCCGCCTGGAATTCTTTGGCGATGAACTGGAATCCCTCCGTGACTTCGACCCGCTTACTCAGATTTCCCGGGAACAAATCGCGCGGGTCACGCTCCCGCCCGGTGGGGAACTGGGCATTCTGAAAGGCAGAAGACAGAAGGCGCAGGCGGCCGACGCGGCTGAAGCCGGATTGGCCACCCTGTTCGATTACCTGCCGCAGGAAGCCATTTTCATCCTATGCGAACCCGGGCTGCTGAGCGAACACGCGGACGAATACGCGCGGCAGGTTCCCGTCGGCGACCCCTTCCTCATCTCGTGGGAAGCATTTCAGGGGCATCTGCGGCAGAGGCGGATGACCGTCTGCTGCCTGGCTGAAACCGAGCCTGAAATCGCGTCGATGGGAAGTCCCAATCCCCCATCCGGGATCTCTAATCCGCAATTTCAATCCCTGGATGCTCATCGCCCGCTGACGGATCGCGCGCCGGAACGGCAGGTGGCCGATGCACAACGCCGCGAATTCCTCCATCAACTCCACCGGTGGCTCCGCCAGGATTATGCCGTCCATGTCTTCTGCAACAATGAAGGCGAACGAAAGCGGTTCCAGGAAATATGGCGCGAACATGGGTTGGAAGATCCAGCGTCCGAAGTTCAAAGTCCAAAGTCCAAGGTCCAAGGTCCAAGGTCCAGGGTCCGGGATCCGGAGTCCGAGGCCCCGGGTGCGGAGCCCGAGGTCGGCGCATCACTCCGGGCGCCGGGCGCCGGACTTTGGACCCATCTCGGCTCGCTGGCCCGGGGGTTTATTTGCGACGAAGCCAGGGCCATCGTTGTCACCGACGCGGAAATATTCGGCCGATACAAGGTTCAACGGCCGCGCCGGCTGAAATCGGTCCACGCGCAAACCGCGCGCTCGGCGCTGGACATCGACTTTACGGATTTCGAGGAAGGGGATCTGGTCGTTCATGTGCAGCACGGCGTTGGCCGTTATCTGGGATTGAAAACTCTCCCCACGCGAACCGCGTCGTCCACCGGTCGATCCGAAGAATGCCTCGTCATTGAATTTGCATCCGGCGAACCAAGCCAGCCGCCGCCGAAACTGTACGTGCCCGTCACCGAAGCGCATCTGGTCGGAAAGTATGTGGGGGCGGGCAAGGCGCGCCCGCCTCTCAACACGCTGGGGGGAACCCGCTGGATCCGGGCGAAGGAGCAGGCGGAGCGCGCCGTGCGCGATATCGCCGCCGAACTGCTTTCCATCCAGGCCGCGCGCGAATCGCAACCGGGACATCCTTTTGCGCCGGACACGCCCTGGCAAGGCGAATTCGAAAGCGCGTTCATCTTCGAGGAGACCCCGGATCAGGCCCGGGCCATCCAGGAGACCAAGTCGGACATGGAACGGCCCAAGCCGATGGACCGGCTGATCTGCGGCGACGTCGGCTTCGGCAAGACGGAGGTGGCGATTCGCGCGGCGTTCAAGGCGGTGATGGGGGGGCGGCAGGTGGCCGTTCTGGTGCCCACGACGGTGCTGGCGCAGCAGCATTTCAACACCTTCCGCGAGCGGATGGCCGATTATCCGATCCGCGTGGAATTGCTTTCCCGCTTCCGCACCCGACGGGAGCAGGAGCGCGTGGTCAGGGATCTCGTCGCCGGCTCGGTGGACATCGTGATCGGGACCCACCGTTTGCTCCAGGCCGACATTGCATTCAAGGAGCTGGGATTGGTGGTCATCGATGAGGAACAGCGGTTTGGCGTGATGCACAAGGAGAAGTTCAAAACGCTTCGCAAGCTGGTGGACGTGCTCACGCTCAGCGCCACGCCGATTCCGCGCACCCTCTACCTTGCGCTCACCGGCGCGCGGGACATGAGCACCATCCAAAGCCCGCCGCACGACCGGTTGCCGGTTGAAACCCTCGTGGTCCCGTACGACGAGCGGATCATCCGGGACGCGATTCAGCGGGAATTAAACCGCGGCGGCCAGGCGTTCTTCCTGCACAACCGGGTGACGACGATACACGCCGTCGGGCAAAAGCTCGGCATTCTCCTGCCGCACGCGCGCATTGTCGTCGGACACGGCCAGATGCACAGCGACGAACTCGAGGAAGTCATGACCCGGTTCGTCAACGGCGAGGCCGACGTGCTGCTCTCGACCACCATTATCGAGAGCGGCCTCGATATTCCGAACGCCAACACGATCATCATCGACCGCGCGGATCGTTTCGGCTTGAGCGATCTTTACCAGTTGCGGGGCCGGGTCGGACGATACAAACATCAGGCTTACGCCTACCTGCTGCTGCCGCGCCACGCCGGGCTGCTGGCGGACGTCCGCCGGCGCCTCGGCGCCATCAAACAATTCTCAACGCTCGGCAGCGGGTTCAAAATCGCGATGCGCGACCTGGAAATCCGCGGCGCAGGCAACCTGCTTGGAGCGGAGCAGAGCGGCCACATCACGGCCGTCGGGTTTGAACTGTACTGCCAGTTGCTCAAACAAAGTGTCGCGACTTCCAAAGGGGAAAAAGTCAAACTCCGGGTCGATGTGAGTGTGCGGCTGGACTTTCTGGAGACGAGTTCAAGCCTCGAGACGGGTGGCGGGGACGGCGAGGGGAGAGGGGCGCAGCAAGCGGGCGACCCGCCTGGACCCGGTCCCTCGCGCTTGTCCGTTCCCGCCCTGGCCTGCCTGCCCCACGACTACGTGCCCGCGCCGCAACATCGCATTGAAATCTACCGGAAGCTGGCGCAGTCGGAGGACAAAGCCGCTCTCGAAAACCTTGCGCGCGAACTGCGCGACCGGTTCGGGCCGCTGCAGGCGCCGGTTGAGCTGCTGCTGCAACTCGCGGAAATGAAGGTTCTCGCCTCCGGCCGCGGCGTCAGCGCCATCGAAGTCAAGGAGGACAGGCTGATGCTGACGCGACACGGCGATTTCATCACGCTGGGCGGGAAATTTCCGCGACTGGCGAAAAAGCAGGCTGGTGCCCGTTTGAAGGAGATCAAGAAGCTGCTGTTGGCGCTTTGAGGTTCGATTCCCGGGGATCGACGGGCGTCAGGAAGTGGAACCCTTCCGGATTCCGAGCTTTTCCAGGCGGCCGGCGGCCTCATCCGTTTTGACTCCTCACATCCCACGCATCGCGCAGGCCGTCTCCCACGAAATTGAGCGCCAGCAACGCTGAAACGAGCACGCCGCCGGGAAAGGCGATCAACCACCAGTAAATCCGGATCGGATTGATTTGATTGACACCCTCCGCCAGCAGCGATCCCCAACTCGCCATGGGAGGCTGGATGCCAAGCCCGAGAAAACTCAGGAACGATTCGTAAAGCACAATCGCGGGGACCGTGAGGGTGAGATAGACGACCA
>JBEKFT010000210.1:0-4306 GCA_050013175.1 Verrucomicrobiota bacterium | reverse complement strand
AGCTGGAATGGACCGACGCGCTGCTGCCGTCGGGCGGCATGGACACGCTGGTCGGGCAGATCAACGCGACGCACCCCGTCGCGCAAAGCGTGTTGCTCGTCGGGCACGAACCCTATCTGAGCGGCTTTGTCTCGCTCCTCTGCACCGGCGGCCCCGGCCTCCCGATCGAATTCAAGAAAGGGGCCTTGTGCCGGCTGCAGGTGGACGTGTTGAGCTGCGCCAAATGCGCCGTGCTCGAATGGCTGCTCCAACCGCGCCTGCTCGGATTCAAATCCCCGAAACGCAAAACGGAAAAGTGATTACCTCGTCACACCCCTGTTTTTCATCACTTCCGTCCACGGGAAACAGAAGCCGTTGCGAGTCACACCCGCGACACTCGCGGAATAATCCAACCGCGAGAGGCGCGAGCGCGGTCCGTGCGGCTGTGGAGCGCGGCTGTGTCCGCCGAGGACCCGCCGCAGCGCGGTGGAAACGGAGGAGGTCGGGGAATGGTCCCCAGGCGGGGTGGCGACGGCCCGTCGCCAGTCAAGTCCCATAACTAATCCCGGCGACGGGCCGTCGCCGCCCCGACGGATCACTCGTACTCCAGGGATCAGTTCAGCTTCGCCACTTCCGCCTCGAACAACTCGCGGGTCCTGGCCTGCAGGTCGCCGAGCTGCAGTTCGTTTTTGTCCAGTTTCGCGAGCAGCGCCTTCTGCGCCAGATAATCCTTGTTCACCACGCCCGCCTTGCTCTGCAGCATCCGCCAGGCTTTGCGGCGCTCGACGGCAAAGAGCACCATCTGGCGCGACACGGCGAAGAACTTCATCTTCCCGTCGATCTCGGCCTTGATATAAACGCCGAAATTCGGCACGCAACTCCGGTGGTTCGGGTTGAAGACGCGCCGGCAGATGACGTCGTCCTGCGTGACGAACACCAGCATGTCGTCGAGGTGGATCATCTCGCGCGCCTCCTCCTCCTGGATCGCCTTCACGTGCTTGCGGAACCGGCCCTCGGTCAGCGCCCAGTGCGCTACGGTGTAGTTGTACTCCTCGCCCGTGGATTTGTACTTCGTCCGCCACCAGTCGCGGCTGGGCGTCGGGTTGCCCTTCAGGTCGAACGCCTCCTGGGACGTCTCGCCGTTGCGCGGGTTGAAGACGAATTCCGGCATCCCGCGCGCGTCGCGAACCCTCTTGGCCTGGTCGGCCGACATGTTGTCCGACACGCCGTGCTCCGGCTGGCAGGTCGTGTAGGCCTGGAAGAAGGCCGTGCCGCGATATTCCAGCCCGTCGAGCATCGCCTTGTACAGCTTGGCGGCATTGGCCATCGAAACCTGCGCCACAAACGGCGAACCGTGCCCGCTCGTGAAGGCCTCGGCGACGTTTTTCTTCTCGATCAATTTGCCCTGCGACACCGTGCCAAACTGGTTCATGTCGTAACCGCCCAGCATCGTCGAGGAATCCGAGTTCTGCCCGCCCGTGTTCGAGTAAACCTGCGTGTCGAGCATGAGCATCTTCACGTTCGGCCGGTTCTGCAGAATGACCTTCGAGACGTTCTGGAAACCGATGTCACCCAGCGCGCCGTCGCCGCCGATGACCCAGACCTTCGGCAGCTCGCGGATCTCTTGGTCCGTCATCAGCGCGTCGTCCATGCGCGCGAGCGTGAACAGGTCGGCTTCGGACAAAACGCCGTCTTCGCGCTCGAGCAACGCGTCCGCGAGGCGCTCCGGAACGACCGAGCGCCGCGCGTGATTCAGGATGAGCGACTCGCCCAGGAGCCAACTGATCGTCGCGCCGTCCTGGAACAGGGAGTTCATCCACGGATAGGGATGCGGGTTGGACGGCGGGGTCGAGCCATAGACGGTGTTGCACCCGGTGCTGGCGCCCATGAACATCACGCTCATTCCATTGGCGTGGCGGCCGTCGATCGCCTGCAGGTCCCGATGGTTGAACGCGTCCTGCCGCATCACGGCGGCGATGGCCTGGACGATCTGCTCGTCGGAGATTTTTCCGTGTCCGGCTTCATGCGCCGCGATGCGCGCGCCCGTGTCGGAGTCGCTCTCGCCGCCAAGGCCCAGGATGATGTGGGCGACCGCGCGCCGGAAACGGTGGTATCCCTCCTCGTCGCGCGCCCGGAGCGCCTGGAGCTTCGCCAGGCCCGCGTTCTCCAGATGCGTGGCCTTGGCGCGCAGGCGATCCGCCTTTTTGTGATACAACGGACGCATGTAGGCTTCGGTGACGGAAGCCGCCGCGTGCAGGATGCTCTTCTCGCCGCACCCGGCGCAGGCGCCGTCGCCGGATACCAGCGCCTCGTAATTGCGCCGCACCATCAAATGATTGCGCAACGCGGCCTCGCGCGAGTTCGCCGCGTCCTGGTCGTTGTAAAGCCCGAGGAATTTCTGCGGCGTATCGGGCAGCAGCCGGGAGAAAATCTGGGCGGTGGTCAGGTCCGCGTTGAGCTCCTCCGTCTCGGTGGCCATCCGCAGCGCGTCGTGATCGCCGCAAACCTGCACGCATTCGCCGCAGCCCTTGCAGAGATCCGAGACGAAAATGGAAAACAGACCGCCGGCTCCGGGGGTCTTCTGCTCGAGCGACCGGAACACGGCGGGCACATTCGAATAGGCCAGCGGCAGTTTGCCGATGATCCCGGTGAACTCCGTCTTGGCCTTGGCGCCGAGATCCGCCAGCGCGTTGATTTCGTCGCGAATGATGTCCTGGAACGGCAGTGTCTCGCGCTTCTTGATCGCGTCGTTCATCTTCGCCCGGGCGCGTTCCTCGATGCCCTTGAGTTCGCCCATGAGCTTGTGCCGTTCGGCCGTGTCGGTGACGTAGTAATTGGCCGCGGTTTTCAGGACGGTGCCGACGTCCTGGGCCATGTTCGGCAGCGCGGTGTCCGGGCAGGCGGTGATGCATTCCATGCACTGCGTGCAATTTTCCGCAATGTAAACGGGCGTTTCGCGGCGGGCCACGTACTTGGATTGCGTGGCGCCGGTGCCGGAGCCAATGACGCCCAGCGAGGCCAGCGCGCCGGAAGGCTGGTGATAGCCCAGGCCATTGCGGTACTCGGAATCAAATTTCGCAAGTGTCTGAAACGCGTACCGCGGCGTTTGCTGCGCCGGCGCCGGGATTCCCCCGCCGCAGGCCGAACCGCAGCCCGCCGTCGGAATGAGCGGGGTGTCGCCCACCGGCTTTACCGGCGGATTGCGCATGCTGGAACGGTCCGGGTCGCCCAAGGCGCCGCATTTGATTTCCTGGACGCGCGAGAAGCCCTGCTCCATGACCAGCATGTTCGACACCACCACGTCCTCGCCGAACCGTCCAAATTTCTTCTGGTATTGCTTCCTGACGATGGCCAGGAACGTTTCGTCCGAAATGCCATTTTGCTTCAGGAACGGCGAGACGCGGAAGAACGCGCCGAGAAATGAATTGCCCTGCATGCGCAATTGCAGGTCGCCGCGCGAGGTCGCCTTCCTGGCGATCTCGAACCCCGGCAGGATGTACACCCGGATGTTGTTTTCCAGGACGAAATTCCGGTGCTGGGCCGGGATGCGCTGCCAGGCCACCTCAGGGGTGTCGCTGGATTCCCAGACCAGGCTGCCGCCCTTCTTCAGGCCCTCGAGAGGATTGGTGTGCGTGAACGCCTTCGGATCGCAGCACAGGACCACGTCCACATGGTTCAACTCGCAGTTGACCTTGATCTGCTCGGGCGCCACGGTCAGATAATAATTGGTCGGCGCCCCCTTTTTCTCGGAGCCGTACTTCGGGTTGGCCATCACATAGAGTTTCTCAACCGGCTGGCCGTCCGCGTCGAATCGAGGGTTTTGGTCGGACAGAATCTTGCCGAAGTCGCCGATGATTTCACCGAGGTTTTTCCCCGTCGTAATCATGCCCCAGCCGCCGATCGAGTGGAACCGCACCGCGATGGACTTGTCGGGCAGGAGCGAAGGCGTGTCCTTCGAAATGACGGAATAGGGATGGTCGATGCCGAGCGTGAAATAGGTGACGCCGTCGGCCGCGCCTTTGCCGTCCTTGCGCCGGGTCTGGCCGGTCACATATTCGTACGCGCCCAGGGTGTGTTCCGGACGGAAATCGCGCGAGCCGATCCCGTAGGATCCCCTGAATAGGCGGGGCATCTGGCCGGGCGCAATCGGCGGGAGCTCGCCGCCGAACCCGTGCGCTTCAAGCCCCTTGCCCAGCGCGGTGCGGATGTCGCGGGCCAGCGGATTATCTCCCGCCATGCCCTCGTCCGTGCGTTCGAGGATGATGACGTTCTTCTTGCCGCGCAGCGCCTCGATGATCGCCGCCTCCGGGAAGGGACGGATGACGTT
>JBEKFT010000209.1:0-4315 GCA_050013175.1 Verrucomicrobiota bacterium | reverse complement strand
CCTCGGCCCTCAGGCGTTCGGGAAAAGCCGGGCGGTGAGGGCCTTTGTTGACAAAGCGATCGGGAGTCAGCGTCACGACCAGCACATCCCCGAGTTTCCGCGCCGCTTCAAGGTGTTTGATGTGGCCGATGTGGAGCAGGTCGAACACTCCGTGACAATGGACGATCCTTTTGCCGCCGGCGCGCACGGACTCCAGCGCCTTGGCCAGGTCGTCAATTCGTCTGATTTTGTTGCTGGTCGTGTCCATGCCGGTATGGGGCCGGTTCCGCGTTCAACGGTCGGAAGCCGAAACTTATACGAACGAACCCGCCGATTTGCAAGTCATCCCGCCAGTGTCAATTCCCGGAAATGAGCCTCCGCAAAAAGCCGGAGCCGACTATGTGGGGCTTAAGCCGTTCGCGTACTTTTCGCCAGAACTGCTGACGCGGTGTGAGCGGGGCTGGGTCCTGCGGTAAATCGGGCAGCTCTGCCCGCCGCTTTACGGGCAACAATTTTTTCGCGGCATCAATGCAATGGGAATTGTGATAGATGACTACGCCATCCAGGTGAGTAACGGTCGGCCACCGCGAGCTCCGTTTGGGCGGCAGAAACGCCCGGTAGTTGTACTGGCACGGCAGCAGCACGAGTTGATCGTAATAGCGGGAATGGACGATTTCGTTGATGGAGCGCTGATCGTCGATGCTGCGGAAGCGAGCCCGGCCCCGAGCCATGGTCTCCTCGCGGATTTTGCGGCTCGATGGGACGTTCCAAAAGGTGACCCCTGTGTTGAGATAGCAACTGACGTATTCCTGGCCCATCAGGTAGCGGCCGCCAGCATGTTCCACACAGCCTCCCATCGCGGCGCCATGGAGAAGCGAAGGAATTTCTGGCATGGGCTGCAGGCACAACACATCTCCGTTGTCCACTACCAAGGCGTATTCCGCGTCGAGTTCATCGAGGAGAATCCACCGCCGGTAATACTGATCCCGCATCGGATCAGAAAACGCTGGGTCGGGCGCCACCAGGCGGTAGTTGATCTGCGGCAGGCGCATTTCTGGCAGTTTCTGACCGAAAACAAAGGCGTGCAGCTCCAGGAACGGGTTCTGCGCAAAACTGGTGAACGTCCTGTCCAAGGCTTCGGCATTCGGTCCTGAAGCAGCTGTCACAACAACCTGTTTGCCTTTTATCATTTGGAATCCCAGCTTAAATGCCAGAACGAATCCAAGTCAACCGGCATCACCCCGGATCGCCGGGAACACAGGGCCAATTCATGAAGGTGGCAATATCGGGGCGGGGACGGCCTCGTCCCCAGGATCCTTTGAGTTTCTGCATTCTCACTGGGGACGAGCCCCCGCCCCCTCATAAATTGGCCCTGTCGGGAACCACCAGTTTTTGCTCTTTCAAACATTCATCCGGCATAGTAGTTTGAAACCTGGCGGGAAGCGGCTGTCGACTCGCTTCAGATTATCCCGCACGCAAAATTGAACATGGTGCGGGTCACTGTTGTTTCAATCACACGTATGATGCACGAGCAATTGCTGCAACCGGTATGAAGCCAATTCCACCCTACGTTAAGTCCTTCCGGGTATTCATTCTGTGCAGCGTGTGTGTTCTGTTGCTGCTGTTCTGGAACAGTTTCGATCCACGATTCGTGATCTTCTCGAACGATGGCCCGCTCGGAGCGCAAAACCAGCATTCCTTCGCTCTGCCTGGAGCATTTCAAGGAGTCTGGAATGACCTGAATTATACGGGTATGAATGGGGGCGGCTTCTCTCCGACAATGACCAGCACATTGGTGTGGCTGCTCGGCCCGCTTGGTTTCTCAAAGTTTTATGCGCCGCTCGTCAGTCTAATTCTGGGGCTATGCGCTTGGCTGTTTTTTCGGCAACTTGGACTGCACCCCTTGGCTTGTGTTCTCGGCGGCCTGGCAACCATACTCAATTCCGACTTTCTCTCGACGGCGGCCTGGGGCGTGGGACCGCAAGTGCTTTGCTTCGGCTTCAACTTTCTGGCACTGACCGCAGCAATCACCCGATCTTCGCGTTGGCGGTGGACGCGATTTGTTTTGGCGGGTTTTGCCGTTGGCATGGGCCTGATGGAAGGCGCAGACATTGGCGCCCTCTTTAGCCTTCTCTTTGCCGCATTCGTCATCTTTCAGGCCTTGGTTGAAGATTCCCCGTTGTCAAAAAAAATCGCGCGCGGCGTTATGCAGGTTTCGTTGGTGGCGATCTGCGCCGCGTTCATTGCCGCGTGCACATTGACTACACTCATCGGCATCGAAATCAAGGGCGTCGTCGGCACGGCCCAGGATGAGCGCACCCGGCAGGAGCATTGGGATTGGGCGACGCAATGGAGTCTGCCGAAACAGGAAGTCTTGGGGCTGATCGTTCCCGGACTCTTCGGATACCGCATGGACACCCCCAAAGATATCAGGATGTTTGCCGATACATTTGACGGCGGCAATTATTGGGGCGCCATGGGACGCGATCCCGCCTGGAATCACTATCTCGAAGGCGGCAAGCAGGGATCCCCACCCGATCCAAACTCTCATTTCCTGAGGTTTACCGGAGGGGGAGGCTATGCAGGCGTGCTGGTCGTGCTGGTTGCCCTCTGGGCAGTCTGCCAATCGTTTCGCAAGGATTCACCCTTCTCAACAGCCCAGCGCAAACTCCTCTGGTTCTGGTCCGCCGTTGTCGTGGTCGCCTTGTTGCTCGCCCTCGGTCGATACGCGCCGTTTTATCGAATCCTTTACGCACTCCCCTATTTTTCAACGATTCGCAATCCGGTAAAATTCGTTCACATGTTCAATTTTGCCACGGTGATTCTCTTTGCCTTTGGCCTTCACGGATTAAGCCGGCGCTACCTGGAATCCGCGCCGGCCAAAGCCACCGGCCCGGCTTCCCGGTCGAATGGCTGGTGGGCCACGGCCGGAGCGTTCGAAAGGCGCTGGGTGATTGGATGCGGCGTGGCCATCGCCGCAAGCCTGGTGGGTTGGTGGATATACGCGACGTCGCGACATTCGTTCGACCAGTATTTGCAGACGGTTGGGTTCGATGACACCCTGGCCCGGAGAATCGCCGGGTTCAGCATCCACCAAGTCGGCTGGTTTGTCCTGGTGCTCGCGGCGAGCGCCTCGTTGGTCACGATGATTCTGAGCGGATTCCTGGCCGGACGACGGGCGAAATGGGCGGCCCTCCTGCTGGGGGTGGTTCTGGTGGCCGATCTGGGGCGGGCCGATCTGCCTTGGATCGTTTACTGGAACTACAAGGAGAAATACGCAAGCAACCCTGTGGTGGATTTTTTGCGGGAAAAACCCTTCGAACACCGCGTCGCCATCCTTCCATTCCAGGCGCCGCCGGAACTTTCCCTCTTCGAGAGCGTCTATCGGATCGAATGGACCCAACACCTCTTTCTGTACTACAATATCCAGTCGCTCGATATTATTCAAATGTCTCGCGTGCCGCAGGATGTCGCTGCCTTTGAATCGGCGCTGCAATTCCGGGGCACACCGGAATCGTTGCATCTGCTGACGCGACGTTGGGCGTTGACCAATACCCGTTACCTGCTGGGACCGACCGGCTACCTGGACCCGCTGAACGAGCAGATCGATCCCGTCCTGCATCGGTTTCGCATTGTTACCGCCTTCGACATCGTGCCCAAACCCGGCGCTCCGAATCCTCCAACCCGGCTGGAAGAGTTGACGGCCAAGCCCTCTCCCGGCGGCGCCTATGCCCTGTTTGAATTCACCGGCGCCCTGCCGCGGGCGAAGCTCTTTTCAAACTGGCAAACGCCCGCTGACGACCCAAACGCCCTGAGGACACTCAACAGGATTCCGCTAAGCCCAGACAACCTCGTCCTGTTGAACCAGGTCGGCACGAACGATTTTCTCACCCTTGAAGAATTGGCCGCGCCCGCGTTTGATCCGGCTCAACGGGTCCTGCTCGCGTCGCCCGTTCCGTCTCCGACAAACCATCCCGCCTCCGATGGGAACGCCGGAACGGTGGAATTCTCCAGTTACGCCCCAAAAGACATCAAACTCCACGCCGTCGCCAAAGCGCCGTCGATCCTCATGCTTGCTGACAAGTACGATCCCAACTGGCAGGTCTGGGTGGATGGCAGGAGAGCCGAGCTTCTCCGCTGCGATTTTATCATGCGCGGAGTGTATTTGCAGCCCGGAACCCACAACGTCGAGTTCCTGTTCAAGCAGGACACGGCCCCCATGTTCGTGAGCCTCGCCTCCATCGTGATCGGTTTGCTGCTGCTTGGGTTTGTGATTTTTTCCAGGGAACAAGCGGCGCCGGACCCGGTTCAGCCGGGCACCCCGGCCGGACAGAAG
>JBEKFT010000208.1:0-4322 GCA_050013175.1 Verrucomicrobiota bacterium | reverse complement strand
CTCGATATTATTAATAGTGAATACTTCGGATTCATCAACCTTGCATCGGGCACCTTTGAATTTGTAGGGGACGGCGGGTCTGTGAGCGGGGCTTACACCAACTATGGCACGTTGCGCAAGAGCAGCGGCACCGGCACTTCAACCCTCACCGGCCTGGTCAACCAAGGCGGAATCATTGAAGTGGATAGCGGTCAACTGGTGTTGGATGGCGATTTTGCTCAAAATGGAGGTGCCCTGCGGATTGGATTTGGCGGAACCGGACCCGGTCATTTCGGGCAGTTGATCGTCAGCGGCAATGCGGCGATAGGGGGACCGCTATGCGTCACCCTGGCCACCAATGTTGCGCTGGTGCAGGGAAGCCAATTCCAGATTCTTTCCTGTGCAAGCCTCACCAATACCTTCACCGCGACGAATGTGCCCGCCGGCTTCTCGGTGAGTTACCAGAGCGACGGTGTTTATCTGGTTGTTGCGGGACCGCCGCCTGTGCAGATCCTCACGCCGCAGTCGTCAGGTGGCCATTTCAATTTCAGTTTTCAGACCGTGAGCAATCAAAGCTATACCGTCCAGCAGAATACCAACTTAACGACAAGCGATTGGGTCTTCTATACGAACTTCACCGGCGATGGTTCGCTGTTTCAGTTCACGACTTCCTTGAGCAACGCACCCAACAACTTCTTCCGCGTGACTGAACCTTAAAATCCGGGTCATCACGAAAAGTCTGTTTTCGCCTTACGGCTTTTATGATCAGCCGGGTTGTTTCCGGCGGCTTGAACAACCTCAGAAGTTTGTTCACAAGTTGTTTGCCTATAGCCACGTGCTTTGTGGCGTCGCTCGCCGAACCACTTGCCGTCGGCGGAAAAACTCGAACCTGGAGACAGGATCCCGAACACAAACTTGTCGGATGAGGCGAGGTTGCAAGCAGGGATTTGAAATCATCGGATAGCAAGTTGAAAAAGCATCTGCCAAAGGACGCAGAAAATGACAGAATGCCGGCTCCCAATTGCTTCGAGTTGCGACAGGGTATGTCAGGCGAACGGAGCAGGCTGTCACCTGTCTGCCGCCTCAAACGTCGCCACAACGGGTCTGTGGTCTGAGGCGACACCCCAGTCCGGCAGCGTCAGCACGTACGTTTCGACCGGGACCCATTCGCGCGCCATCCCTGGGCTGAGCAGGATGTAATCGATCCGGCTGTAGGTGTCCTCCTTGCCGTAGTAATGCGTCCAGGTGATGGTTCGGGGTTCGAACGGGGGATTTGGCGTGCGGTCGCCGTTGCATTCCGCGGGGCGCGTGTCCACCAGTTTGGACTTGCCGCGGCCGATGACGGCTTTGATGGAAGCGGAGTCTTTGGTGTCGTTGAAGTCACCGGCCACGACCAGGTTGGCCGCGGGGTTGGCGGCAAGGCGGGCGTCGATGATTCCGCGCAGGATTCTGGCTTCCGCGAGGCGTTCTTCGGTTTCATCCGCTTCGGGAACGGGCCGCTTGGATTTTAAATGCGCGGTGATGAGCGTGAACGAGTAATTCGGGTTCACTTGAATGTCCACTTCCGCGAAGCCGCGGCTGACTCGGAACCTTCGTCCGGCCAGGAGGAAACTGTCGTTGGTATGCGGCCGGCGCGCGGTGATGGGAAACCGGCTAAGGATCGCCACATGAATGTTGGTGTCGAAGCCGGATACGTGTTCCCGATACGGAAAATCAAGGCCGTCGGACTTGAGGGAATCACACAGTTCCTGCAAGGCCGAGACTCCGCCCATTTCCTGCAAGGCGAGCACGTCGGGATTCACGGCGCGAATGCTTTCGCGGACCCTGGCCCTGGCCTCGCTGGATTTCGGGCGCGGGCGCGATTCGGTGGGATGGTCCAGGTAATTCTCGACGTTGTAAGTGGCGACGCGGAAGGTTTGGGCCTGGAGCCAGCCGGAGCCGAGGGCCAGCGCGCACAGAAAGAGCAGACACCCGAAGCCATTTCCCCGCCTGTTCATGGAGATCTGATTAATACGTCCGGCCCGAAGAGTCAAAGCCGTTCTGGGCCCCGGCCGAGATACCTTTTGCAAAAGGCCCCGAGGCTGCTATTGTAAATTCATGCAAAACAGCCTTCGCTCGAATGGCATTCATCGTCATGCGGGCTCACTGCGCAAACCTCCGGAGTTGATGCAGGACAAACAGAATGAGCGCGACCACCGTGAATTGCGGATCGACAAGGTGGGGGTGAGGGGACTGCGCTTTCCCATTCAAATTCGCGACAAGGCGCACAGCTTCCAGAACACCGTCGCCACGATCGGGCTGTTCGTGGATTTGCCCAAGGAATTCAAGGGAACGCACATGAGCCGGTTCATCGAGGTGCTGAACGCGCACGGCAGCGTCGTGCACGTGGAGAACATCACGGACATTCTGCACGCGATGCAGAAGAAGCTGAATGCGGCGACGGCGCACCTGGAAATGGAGTTTCCATTCTTCCTGACCAAACAGGCGCCCGTCACACGGATGGACGGCGTCATGGATTACACGGCGCGGTTCGATGCCACGGCGTGCGGACGGGACATTGATATTTTGCTGACGGTGAAGGTGGGGGTGACGACGCTTTGCCCGTGTTCCAAGGCCATCAGCGACTACGGAGCCCACAATCAGCGCGGCGTGTGCACGGCGCAGATCCGGTCGCGGAAAGCGGTATGGATTGAAGATTTGATCGGGATGGTGGAGAGTTCGGCCAGTTCGGAGTTGTTTTCCCTCTTGAAGAGGCCGGATGAAAAGAAGGTTACGGAGCGGGCGTACGAGAACCCGGTTTTCGTCGAGGATCTGGTGCGCAACGTGGTGTTGAAACTGAACGCGCATCCGGACGTCACCTGGTACAAGGTGGAGGCGGAGAACTTCGAGAGCATCCACAACCACAACGCCTATGCCTGCATCGAGAAGGGGTGAACGCGGCCGGCCGCCACGCCGGGTCGGCGGCGCAAATTATTTTAAGATTGTTATGGATTATTTGAAGTCGTTTGATACATTCCCGGACCCTTATTGGGAAGGACGGCTTCCTCGTTGAGGAAGCGTTAAAGTGGAACTGAAGCAAACCGATTTATTGAAGTTGTGACATCGAAGAAAAAGACCAGCAAACCGGCAGCGCGGAAACCAGGAGCGCTGGCCACGTCCGCGGCCATCCTGGGCCGGCCGATCATCCGGGTAAAAAAGAACGGCGAACTCAGGATCAAACCCGAGTGGCAGAAATTCTACAACCACCTGCTCGAACTCCGCGAGCAGCTCCTCCGACAGATGAACGGCCTGGCAAAGGAGTCGGCGCAGGAGATGGCGGGATACAGCCTGCACATGGCGGATTCCGGCACGGACAACTTTGACCGTGATTTCGCCTTAAGCCTGCTGTCGTCGGACCAGGACGCGATTTACGAAATCGAAGAGGCCCTGAAGCGGATCGAGAAGAGCACCTACGGTGTTTGCGAATTGACGGGCAAGGCAATTCCCCGCGCCCGCCTGGAGGCGATTCCATGGACCCGATTCACGGTGAAGGCGCAGGCGCAGCTCGAACGCGACGGGGCATTGCGACAACGCCGGCTCGGCCAGCTCGGCAGCGTGGACTCCGTCGGCGTCGCCGAAGTGGAAGGCGAGGAAGAGGAGCCTGAGGAGAAAAGCAAAGAAAAAGAATAGTCATGCCACGCGAAATCATCACCATCGAATGCACGGAGGCGCGGAAAGAGGGCAAGTCGCCGTCACGCTACACCACGACCCGGAACAAGAAGCTGAAGACGGAAAAGCTGGAAATCCGGAAGTACAATCCGGCTCTGCGCCGCCACACGTTGCATCGCGAGATCAAGTAATCTATGCCACGCAAGACTCGCACCGAAAAACGGGAGAAACGCGGACGATCTTCAATGTCCGAAAGCCGGACGCCGCGTCCCAAACCGAAGATTGATTTCACCGTGGACGCATTGGATTACAAGAACGTGACCCTGTTGCGGCAGTTTGTAACCGATCAGGGGCGGATTCTTCCCCGCAAATATACCGGGTTGCCGGCCCATTATCAACGCGGGCTGAACAGGGCGATCAAGCGCGCCCGGCAGATGCTGCTGATGAAGTAAGTTTAGGTCCCAAGCCGCTTTGGGCTTTCCTTGGGGCGGCTGGTGGTGTCCGGGGTGGGCTGGATGCTCTCAGCGGAGGCCTCCTCAAAAACGAGAAAACGCCACTGGTGTGTGGCGCTTTCTTCTCAGGTTGTCCAAAAATTGAACTCAGGCGGGTTCCTCGGTGAGCCAGTCTGCAAGATGGAGGTATTCCTTGATTTTTCGGCGCTCGTAACGGTGTTTGAGCGCTTTTTTGGGCTGATT
>JBEKFT010000207.1:0-4324 GCA_050013175.1 Verrucomicrobiota bacterium | reverse complement strand
CCCTGGTCGCGCTCGAGGTGTTTGTGGGCGTTTTCGATCATGATGATGACGGCATCCACCATGGCGCCGATGGCGATGGCGATGCCGCCGAGCGACATGATGTTCGAGCTGATGCCCTGGCCGAACATGACCAGGAACGAGATCAACACCGCGATGGGCAGGATGAGGATCGCGACGAAGGCGCTGCGCAGGTGCAGCAGGAAGGCGATGCACACCAGGGCCACGACGAGGCTTTCCTCGAGGAGCTTTTCCTCGAGCGTCCGGACCGCGCGATCGATCAGGGCCGAGCGGTCATAGACGACCGTGTATTTCACATCCGCCGGCAGTGCTTTCATCGCGTGATCGAGCCGCTGTTTCACATCCTGGATGACCTGGTACGCGTTGGCCCCGTAGCGCACGACGACGATGCCGCCGACCGTTTCGCCCTCGCCGTTCAGCTCGGCGATGCCGCGGCGCATGTCCGGGCCGAATTGGATGTTCGCGACGTCGCGGAGGAGGATCGGCACGCCGTTGGCGCCGACACCCACCGCGACTTTTTTCAAATCATCCAGGTTTCGGATATAACCCTTGACGCGGAGGATGAACTCGCGCTCGGAAAGTTCGAGCGAACGCCCGCCCACTTCGCCGTTGCTCCGCTGGATGGCCGTGCCAATGTCGCGCAGGGCCAGGTTGTAGGCGCGCAGCCGGGTTGGATCGACGGTAACCTGGTATTGCTTGACGAACCCGCCCACCGAAGCGACTTCGGCGACTCCCGGGACGGCGGTCAGTTGGTATTTCAAATACCAGTCCTGGAGGGAGCGCAGTTCGGCGAGATCGCGGTGGGTCGAGTTGATGGAATACATGAAGGCCCAGCCGACGCCGGTGGCGTCCGGTCCGAGCGAGGGCGTGACGCCCGCAGGTAACTGGCCGCTGAGGCCGCTGAGGTATTCGAGCACGCGGCTGCGCGCCCAGTACGGGTCGGTGCCGTCCTCGAAGATGACATAAACGAATGAGAAGCCGTAGAACGAGTACCCGCGGACGGCTTTCTGGCGCGGTACCGACAGCATTTTGCTGGTGATCGGGTACGTGATCTGGTCCTCGATGATGTTGGGAGCCTGGCCTTCCCACCCGGTATAGATGATGACCTGCGTGTCCGAGAGGTCCGGGATGGCATCCAGCGGGATATGGCGGACGGCATAAACGCCGCCGAGCACGAGCCCGATCGTCGCCAGCAGGACGAGGAACTTGTTCTTGAGCGAAAAATCTATGATGCGTTGGAGCATGGGTGATACACTTCAGCGCTCCGGCTGCGCCCGCGCCGCGGGCGGCGCCATTACGGGTATCAGCGTCATGCCGCAGATGGGGCATTTGCCCGGCTTGTCGGAGTGCACGGCGCTGTGTTCCGGCATCGGGCAGGTGTAATAAAGCACCGTGCCGCCCGGTTGAAGCTTCTTGAGATCGCCCGGCGTCACCGGCACCAGCGCCATGCCGCAAATCGGACAATTGCCAGGATGATCGTACGTGATGGAAACATGCGCGGGCATGGGGCAGACATAAACGACGCCTTCGGCTGCGGCGTTGGTGGATTCCTGCGCGGCGGCGGCGCCCGCCGTTGTCTGCGGCGCTGCGCCGGCGTCCGCCGGTCCGCTCATTTTCCGGATGGCCTCGCGCAACTGGCTTTCCGAGTCGAGCATGAACTGGCCGGATGTGACCACACGCTCGCCTTCCTTCAGCCCGCTGAGGACCTGCCACAGGTCCGGTTCGGCTCCGGGTCCCAGCACCACGGTGCGCGCATCGAATTTCCCGCCGTCGAGCGCGACGAACACGGTGTTCTTTTCGCCGCTGCGCAGCACGGCCGAGTCGGGCACCAGCAGCGCGGACGGATCGAGTTCGGAAACGATGTGCACCGACACGAACATGCCCGGCTTGAGGAAATAGCCGGGGTTCTCAAACTCCATCCGCACGCGGGCCGTGCGCGTTTTGTCGTCCACGGTGGGATAGACGTAAGTGACGCGCCCGCGGAATTCGCGGTCGGGCATGGAATCGATCCGGACCACCGCTTCCTGTCCGAGTTGGACATAGGGCAAATCCTGTTCGTAGATCTGGGCGAACACCCAAACGATCCCCAGGTCGGCCAGCCGGTAGAGTTTCATCCCGGCGTCCACCATCTGCCCCGCCACGACCATTTTCTCCGTTACAAATCCGTCGATCGGGGCGACGACATCCAGCGTCCTGCTGGGTTTGCCGGTTTTTTCCAGGACGGCGATCTGTGCGGCCGAGATGTCGTAGAACGCCAGCTTCTCTTTGGAGGTGTCGCGAAGCGCAGCGGCGCCGGGGTCGATCGTGGAGGTCTGGTTGAGCGCGAGCAGGTACTCAACTTCGGAACTGTAAAGCTCCGGCGAATAGACCGCGAAGAGCGGTTCGCCCCGATGCACCAATTGCCCGGTGGCATCCACGTAAAGCTTTTCCACCCAACCCTTGAACTTCGTGGTCACTTCGGCCAGGGCCGTTTCGTTGTAATCAATCGAGCCGACCGTGTGGATGGTCCGGCGCAACGGCCCGCGCACGACCTGCGCCGTGCGGATGTTCATGTTCTGGATCGTGACCGGGTCGATGGCGATGGCCGAGGAGCCGGCGGCTCCGGCTTCGTTTTCGTACACCGGCGCCATGTCCATGCCCATGCTGTCCTTCGCAGGGGTGGAACTGGTTTCGCCCGGCATCATGGTGGATTTGTAGTATTGGATCCTGCGCGCGCCGGAAGAAGCGACATTGCGGATCGGCTCGAGTTTCATGCCGCAGATCGGGCAGTTGCCGGGGTGATCCTGGATCACCTGCGGATGCATGCCGCAGGTGTACAGGGTTTTTTGGCCTGAGACGGCGACGGCGCCTTCCTGCGATTTCGAGCAGCCGGCCAGGAACAGTCCGCCGCCGATGGCGGCAAGAAGGAGTCCTGCCAGGACGAGTTTCAATGGGGAGTTCATAGCGGATTCAATGGATGGAGGTGGAAGCCCGGGTTGAAGGCATCCGGGGCGCCGGAAGCACAGGGGCGCCGGCGGGCGGCACGCCCGCGATCAGGAGTGAAAGTTCGGCCAGCACGACTTCGCGATCGGTGCGGGCCTCGACTTCCTTCATCTGAAATTCGAGCAGCGTCCGCTCGGCATCCATGAGATTGAAAAAGTCGATCGTGCCCGAGAGATAACCCGCCCGCGCGATTTCGAGCGACTGCCGGGCCTTGGGGATCAGCCGGGTTTGAAGCAGGGAAAGGTTCCGGCCGATCTCGCGGTACGCAAAGGATTTTTCCGCGAAATCCACCGTCAAACCGATCTGTTCGGCGCCGAGACGCGCCTGCGCGGCCAGTTCGGTTCTCTTCGCCCCGGCGATTTCGGCGGCCAGTTTGTCACGCCACACGGGCAGGGACATCCCCGCCTGCGGCCAGTAAAGAACCGGTGAGGCCTTCACATCCGCGCTCAGGCCGACGCTGAAATCCGACACCCTTTCCCGATAGGCCATCGCGATGCCGGCTTCCGCGGCGCGCACATCGGCTTCCATCGACTTGAGCCGGGGGTTGCGGTCGAAGCCGGTCCGCAGCACCGCGTCGGAATCGGGGGCCGCAGCGGCAGGTTCCGGCCGCGCGGGGACTGGCGGGTCGGGCTGGCCGCGGGTGAGGCCGAGCGCGGCCTTGAATGCGGCCATCCTCGGGCGGCGCGAGTCCTCGAGGTTGGCGATGTCGGTGGCGACACGGTCGCGTTCGATCTGGGCGCGAAGCACGTCCTGGAGCGTTGCCTTGCCTACTTCATTCTGGGCCCGGGCGATGTGCTCGAGGTTGTCGAGGAGAGACAGTGTTTCGCGGTTGATGCGCAGCCGTTCGTCGAGGAACGAGAGCTCGTAAAAGGCCTTTTCGAGATCGAATGCGGCCTGAAGCACGGCGCTTTCGAACGCGAAATACCTGCCCTGGCTCGCGGCGGCGGCGGCCGCGCCCCGAGCCGACAGCTTGCCGGGGCCCGGAAAATTCCAAAGGAAGCCCGGCATCAGCGACGTCAACATGTCGGTGATGTAGGCTTGGAGCGTCAGTTGCGGGTCCGGCAGGGAACGTCCCACCGTAATGCCTTCGACCGAGGCGGCCCAATCATAATAGGCGGCCTCGACGCGGGGTGACTCGAGCAGGGCAAAGGCGAGGTAGTTGCTCAGGCCGGAGCCGGGCGCGAGCGGGGGCAGATCCGGCTTGCGATTTCCAGTGCGATAAGAGGCCGCCACGGTTTCGAGATCGCTCCGCGCCCCGCGTTCGCCCGGGGCCGGAACCCCCTTGCATCCGGCGAACACGAGCAATGCCAGGAGCAGCCCAAGA
>JBEKFT010000206.1:0-4336 GCA_050013175.1 Verrucomicrobiota bacterium | reverse complement strand
CACTGGCCTCGACGCACAACGGCCTGACGGTCTCCGAACGACTGGCCGGGCGCATGGAAAACCTGGGGCTCAAACGCTTGCTGGACGTGCGGGACCGCACCGAACAGTGGTGTCTGGCGCAGCGAGAGTTTTCGCGCCTGATGCTGGGGACGGCCGACCCGAAAACGCGCCAGGCACGCTCGATGATGATTGCACTCGACACCTTCGTGTGCTCCGGGAGAGGCGAGGTGTATGAGAAAGCGCTCGCCCGCTGTGAGGAGGACGCACCGGTGCTGGGCTGGGGCTGTGAAGCGGAAGACAAGCTGACGCTGCCGTCGTCGCGATGGGGGCTCTTCCAGACCTCAACCAACTGGTGCCACAATCTGCCCGTATTCGCCAGCGACGTCCTGACCGAATCCATTCCCGTAAACCGGTTGCGCCAACCGCATCCGCTGCACTGGTCGGCGCTCGACTGGGGCGATGGCATCCACCACGTGAACTTCACGTTGAGCGATGGTGACAACGTGCAATGGATGATGGGCAACTTCACGGGTGGCAACGAAGCGCCGAGTTACTACGGAAATCCGAACCGCGGCCGTTTTCCCTTCACCTGGGGATTGCCGGTGGCGTCGCTCTGCCAATTGTCGCCGCGCACGCTGGCTGAGATCCTGGCCAAGGCAACAGCAAACGATGACTTCATCCAGTTCAACGGCGCCGGTTATTATTATCCTGACCTCTATGGCAAAGCGCGTGGCACCGCCAACGCCCTGGAACTCCAGGCCGAACGGCTGCGGGCTTACATTGACCTCACCGGCATCCGCATTCTCGCCTTCAATTTTCAGGACTGGGACGGACCTGAAGCCCGGGCGGCCTGTGAAATGTTCGCCTCAAAACTACCGGGGCTGCTTGGCATTTTTGCGTTCCAGTATTACCCCTACTCGGCGGGGAACGGCGCCATCCGATGGGTCAAGGGCGTTGAGGGCGATGACGTGCCAATCGTCTCCTGCCGGCTGTGCATCTGGGCGCAAACCGGACAGCCTCGCGATACCACCCCCGCCCATGTCGCCGCTCAGTTGAACCGGCTGCCGGTTGCAAGGGAGATAGCATCCGAGGATTGCTTCTCGTGGGTCATGGCCCATGCCTGGTCGCGGTTCCGCCGTGCCGGGAGGGAAGCGCCGCTGGACGCCGAGGAGAGGGGCGTGGCGCAAGACAAAGAAGTTCCCGGCACCGCCCGCGGCTACGACCCCGTGCTGTGGGCGGTCGAACGCCTGGGCCCGGCAGTAAAGCCGGTCACCGCCCAGGAATTGCTCCTGCGGGTGCGATTGCGTTTGCGCCCGCGCGCGACGCTGTCGCGGTGGCTGGCCGAGGTGGAAGCGGCCGGGTGCGCGGAGAAAACGCCGCGAGAATCCGCTGCGAAGATTGCCGAGGCGCGTGATCTCCTTCCCCAGACCGGCCGGGATCCCGCGGCGGCCCGGCAGTGCCTTGATTTGCTCAAAGGGCTCCACTGCGATCGGTGAATGTTGATCGTGGGCCAATCCCCGCGGCTCAATGCGCCCCCTGTTTCAGTTCCTTCTCGATCTTTTCAACCTTGGGACGGATCACCGCGAAGCAGTAAGGCTGGCTGGGATTGTTGTTGTAATAATTCTGGTGATAGCCTTCGGCCTTGTAGAACTTTTTCAACGGGACAATCTGGGTCACGATGGGGCTCGTGAATTTCTTCTGCGCCCCGGCCTTCGATCTTTCGGCCGCCGCCTTTTGCGTTTCGTCACGGTATAGAATGATGGAGCGATATTGCGCACCCTCGTCAGCGCCCTGGCGGTTCAGCGTCGTGGGGTCGTGCGCGTCCCAGAACCAGTCCAGCAGTTTTTCGTAGGAGATGACCTTGGGATCGAATTCAATCCGCGTGACTTCGGCATGGCCGGTGGTCTCGGTGCAGACCTGTTCATAGGTCGGGTTTTCCGTGTGGCCTCCGGCGTAACCGCTCGTGATGGAGATCACGCCGGGGATGCGTTGAAACTCCGCTTCCATGCACCAGAAGCACCCTCCGCCCAAAAAGGCGAATTCCGTTTGGTTTGTATTCATAGTTTGAGCCCATGCCGCGCCGGCCGTGCCGATCAGCACGATCCATGGCAGCAGCAAGCCGCCTGCGCTCTTTTTCTGTTTCCCCGGCATTTCCATCCCCGTCATTTTGTTTCTGCGACGACAGCTTTGGCGTCCGTGACGACTGTGGCTGCGTCTTCCGGCGGCACGCCGCCGCCTTGCAAGGTTTTCCGCATCGCGTCTAAAACCGTTTGTTGCTGTGTCTGCGAGAGGTGCGAGCTGTTGAAGAGGGCGTGGAGACACTGCGCGAGCTTTTTCAACTGGTCGTCGGAAAAGTGCCTTCCGGACAGCGCGGCCGCCAGATCGCCGGCGAGCAGGGTGACGGACTTCTCCGACGCGTGCGCGCCTTGTGCCGCCGCGGCCAAATCATTGATTGAAGGTTGCTTCCTGCCGGGATCGATTTCGAGGCTCGCGAGGTCTGCCTGCAAACTCGCGATATTCTGCAGCGTGGCGGCGAGGACCGGATCGGGTTGAGCCGGCGCGGGGCTGGGTCGCGGGGCCGATCCCGGCGCCGACAATCCCTGGCGCGCATTGTTTTGGTCTCTCAAGGCTTCCGCCCGCTTGAGAACCTGCAGATCCACGGCCTGGCCAAACGAGATGACGGTGACGAAAACAACGACAAGAAAAGCCGCAAGCGTTTTCATGGGCGCAGGTTTGGTTGCAGTCAAACTGCGATGCAATGGGCAGGATGTCAACGGCCCGGTTCAGCCTGCGTCGCCAGCAAAGGGCTGGTCTTGGGGAGCAACGAAATATAGTCCAGCAGGATGCGTTCGGATTCATCCAGGTCGGGATCCACGGCCGGCGGCTTTATTTCGTCGGGGTCGAGCGAGTCCAGACTTTCGGGCTCCGGAACCTGGCTGATCGAGGCTGAGTTGGTTCCGATGGCCACGGAGGAACCGGGCAGGCTTCTCGATGCCAGGAGGTTCGTCCACTGTTCCGGGGCCGGCAGCCCGGGCAGGAGCGCCTGTTTCAGTGTGATGTTGTAAACCTTTTCATCCGGCTCCTTGCGCGACAGGAGCTCCTTGTTCCGCGCCTTCTGCCTGGCTTCTTCCTCCCGTCTCTGCCGGAGCTCTTCCGCTTCGTTCAACGAAACCGTTTTGTCCGCCTCCCGCTTCCGGTACTGCTCGATGTCGTCCCGGATGTAGGCGAAATCCTGGTTTGTTGCGATCCGCTCCGTGGAACGGCGCAGCAGTTGGGACAAATAAGGCTGAACCAGGTTGAGCTTCTCATACCTCGCGCTGGGAATCGTGTCCCAATCCAGCGGGTTCTCGAGCGAACTCTCGCCCAGGTCCTTCCAATAATTCCGCTCCGACGGCAGCACCATGTCCGGCATGACCCCCTTCAACTGGGTCGAAGCGCCACTTGCCCGGTAGAACTTCCGGATCGTGATCTTGAGCGCGCCCGGATCGTTCGTGTCGGACCTGTCCAGCCGCATGACCGAGCGGAGCGGATCCAGGTTTTGCACCGTGCCTTTCCCGAAGGTGGACGCGTCGCCGACGATCAATGCGCGGCCATAATCCTGCAATGCCCCGGCGACGATCTCGGAGGCGGAAGCGCTGAACCGGCTGGTCAGCAGGATGAGCGGCCCGTCAAAGGCCACCGACGAGTCGGTACCCTCCTCCACCCGGACCGATCCATCCGGCCCGCGCACCTGGACGACCGGCCCGTCCTTGATAAACAGTCCGGTCAGCTTGATCGCTTCTTCCAGCGAGCCCCCGCCATTGCGTCGCAGATCCAGAATGACTCCGCTGACGTTTTCGCTCTTGAACTTGGTCAGCAACCGAGCCACGTCGTCCGAGGCGAACTGGCCCGGGGCGTCGCTGCCGGCCGCGGCGCCGTTCAATTCCATCGGCGCGTAAAAGGAGGGCAGATCGATCACGCCCAAACGCGCGGGCCGGCCTTTTCCTCCGTCAAACTCGATGATTTTACCCTTGGCCGCCTTGTCTTCCAGGGCGATTTCGTCGCGGATCAGGCTCACCACTTTGCGGACCAAAGAATCGCCGGCGGGCAGGATCGTCAGCCGGACCTCGGTGCCTTTGGGTCCGCGAATCATCTGCACGACCTTGCTCAAGCTCATGTCCACAATGTCAACGGGCGGTTGATCCCCCTGTGCGACCGCCACAATGCGATCTCCCTCCTTGATCTTCTTGCTCTTGGCCGCGGGTCCGGGCAGCAGCCGCTGAATCTTGCTGTAGCCGTCCTGATCCGATGTCAATTCGGCGCCGATGCCGAACAGTTGGAGGTTCATGTCCATGGA
>JBEKFT010000205.1:0-4352 GCA_050013175.1 Verrucomicrobiota bacterium | reverse complement strand
CGCCGCACGCGACATTCTTCACCCTGGCCATCGACGGCCTGGAAAGCAGTCATTACAGCAAGAGTTGCATTTCCTGCCACACGGTGGGTTACGACACCAACGCGTTGGCAGTCAATGGCGGCTTTGACGACGTTGCCACGCAACTCGGATGGACATTTCCGACAGTGTTGACCAACGGCAATTGGGCGGCCATGCCGGCGGCTCTGCAGGATCTTGGCAATATCCAATGCGAAAACTGCCACGGGCCGGGCAGCGAACACGCCTATTCCTTCGGCAATACCAACCTTTCCAACTGGCCAAGAATCGGGATCAACTACGGCGCCGGCGATTGCGGCCAATGCCACGATGACACGCCCAACCACATTAAGAACGCCGAATGGAACAACTCCATGCACGCCATCACCACGAGCATCCCCACCGGCCCCACCCGCAACAATTGCGTCCGCTGTCATACCGCCCCCGGCTTCATCGGCTACCTCGCCGGCAGCACGACTACAAACACGGCCTACGAGGCGATCACCTGCCAGGCGTGTCATGATCCGCACAATGCTTCCAACCCGTACGAGTTGCGCACCGGGCTGAGTTATACTCTGCCGGACGGCACCGCGGTCACGAACGCCGGCGCCGGCGGCTTCTGCATGGAATGCCATCACAGCCGCAACGGTGCGGCGACCAACAACGTTGTCAATTATGCCATCGGGGCGGCCACCTGGGCCGGTGGATCCAGCTTCGGCCCGCACGACAATCCGCAGGGCGACATGATCGAAGGGGTCAACGCTATTACCTACGGACAGACCATTCCGAGTACGGCGCACCAATATGTGCTGACCAACACTTGCGTGGACTGCCACATGCAAACCGTGGCGTCAACGGACCCGGCATTCCTCAAGGCGGGCGGCCACACTTTCGAGATGAGTTATAGCGCTGTCACAAGCGGCGTGACGAACATCGTTGACAAGGTCGATGTCTGCGTCCAATGCCACGGCCCGATTGCGTCCTTCGACTTTCCGGTGGAGGATTACGATGGCGATGGGGTTATCGAGGGCGTCCAGACCGAGGTTCAGCATCTGCTCGACCGCCTCACCACGCTGCTGCCGAACACGAACGGGGTGGTGGATGGCCTGGTGAAGACCCCCTCCGTCACCACCAACTGGGCGCCGGCCTATCTGAAGGCCGCTTACAACTGGCAGTTCGTCAACAATGACGGCAGCAAGGGCATTCACAACGTTCCGTTCGCCGTCGGCCTGCTCAAGGCGTCCATCGCCGATCTTACCGGCGACGCCAACAACGACGGCATCCCGGATTGGTGGCAGATCTATTATTTTGGGTCGATCACCAATGCGAATGCGGCGGCGAATGCCGATCCCGCCAATGATGGCATTCCGAATTGGCTGAAGTATGACCTGGGCCTCGTTCCCACAGCGGCGGGTGTTGTGCTCCCGAATGGGGTTGTGTGGGCGGATGGTAAAGCGCTAATCAATTCGGCCACCAACACGGTTCAGATCTACACCGCCGCGGAAGTGACCTTCAACACACAGGTGGGCGTGACGTATCAAATCCAGTCCATCTCGTCGCTGAGCGGCGGCTGGCAGAACTTGGGCGCCCCGATCGCCGGCACGGGAAACGCGGTGAGTTACCTGACCCCGACTCGGAACAGCGTTCAGCAGTTCTACCGCGTGTCCCATAACTAGCCGGGAATATCCTGGCTCGGCCAAGGCTGATCTTTTCACCCCTTCCCGCTTCGGCGGGGAGGGGCTTTTTGTCATTTCGCCTTGAGCTGCTTCAACGCAGCGAGCTGCGCTTCGAGGCTGGCGGCAATTTGTTTGAGCTTCTCCGCCTGGTCGGACTGCACCTGCTGGAGGCGTTTCATGGCGGCTTCCTGGTCCGTTTCCGACCCGCTCTGCCGCGCCCGGATGATTTGCTGTTCTGCTGCCTTGACCTGAACTCCCATTTCATCGATCGCCGCCTTGAATTGCTTCATCGCCGCGTCGCGGAGTATCTGCGTCCCTTCCTCGACGGACACGGCCGCCAGATTGGGGATCGCCCCCCTCACTTCCTGCGTCGCGGCGGCGGCGATGTTGGACGCCTCCGCGCTGGGTTTCGGCTGCGGGTTTGGACGAGACACGCGTTCGATGGCGCGGCTCAGGTCGAACTCAAGGGCCTGCTCCCACTCGGGACCGAGCCCGGACAGGGATTCGCGCTTGTCGTTGCAAGCCACGGCCAGACCCAGGTAACAGGCGTTGCCCTTCTCAAGGTTGAAGGGTTTGATGCCGTCCGACGAAGCGCTGTCCGCGGCGGAATCGGAGACGACGTTGTAACGGATGACGTTGATCATGCCATTGCCCTGCCGCTGGAACCCGGACAACAGTTGGTCCACACGCCCGGCGTATGAGACGAGAGAAGCAGGAACACCGACCGGGTCCAGGATTGAGTAGAAACGGATATCGACGGGAGAATTCAGATGTTGCAGCACGGCCCGCGTGCTCTCGGACAACACGATGGGGTCCGCGGGTGGCAACTCCTTGGCCACGGGCGGCTGCCTGATGCTGCGGTAATACCACGCGGCGCCGCCGGCGAGCGTCAACGCCAGCGCCAGGACCAGCAGGTTGATCCTCGCCCCCGCGAGTTCTCGCGTTTGCGGTTCGACTCGGAAATCATTCGCCGTTGTTTTCATAACGTGTGCTTGACGTGCAACCTTCAACCCTGGATCCAACACCTCATGCTGGGGTCGGTGCTCCACCCCGCTGAGCTTATCCACGGTTGAATGGCAGCCTGCCAAATTGTGGTGATCCGAGCCAGTAAAAGTTGCTCCCTTTGTCCGAAAGCCCATTCCCGCGCCGCCGGGAGGTGGGACGGTCGCGCAATCAAAAGCATCCGCTGCCACAGAGAGGGCTCACACGCCCTGATGCAGCCGCTGAGACTGGAAATCCGGAAGCGGACTCCGGCCGCCCCAGCCCGCATCGTGAGCGGCGAGTCTCTCTTGCTCATTCCGAAGCAATAGGAGGTGAATATCCGACAATATCCGTATAGCTCGCGTTTGGGGGCGGTGTAGTTTTCGTTCGATCATATGGGCGCACGAATCCGAATCCAGTTTGCGGAGTGCGCGGTCGTGGCCGTCGCAATGTTTCTCCTGGCAGGCCCAGCGGCGCGGTCCCAAACCGTTCAGCATTTGAGTGTCCCGCAGGCGGGCGGCATGCCGGGGATGCCGGTGATGACGGGGATTACACGGGTCACGAACGGGGTGAAGGTGACCTGGGATGGTCCCTCGGGGTACTACCGGGTTTTTGAGGAGGCGAGTTTGGGAAGCTCGAAGTGGGTCGCGGTGGGCAAAGCCACCAACCTGGTCAGGAACGCGACCATCACCACTCTTTACAGCAACGCCTTCTTCCGGGTTTTGGGGCCGTCGCCGCACTACGTCGGATCCCAGGCCTGCGCCGAGTGTCATCCGGCGATTCACGCCACCGAACTGAAGACGGGCCATGCCGCGGCTTTTACCAATGCCCAGTTTGTGGCGGAGGGGGGCCAGACCAACAGTTACTGCCTGGCCTGTCACACGGTGGGTTACGGGTTGCCGACGGGATTTGTCAGCCTGTCCAAGACCCCGCGGCTTGCTGGAGTCCAATGTGAGAGCTGCCATGGTCCGGCGGCGAAGCATGCGGCCAACCCGGATAATCCGATCGCCGTGCCGCGCGTTGAACTGGCCGCAACCGTGTGCGGCGGGTGCCATACCGGTTCGCAACATCCCACGTATGAGGAATGGTTGACGAGCGGGCATGCGAAAGTGGTGCCAGAGGCGCTGAGCAGCATGAGTTCTTCCACCACCAACCTCAACAACTGCGGCCGGTGCCATTCGGGGTCCGTGCGATTGAGCCTCTTGAACAGAAACCCATTGCCTGTGGGGGACTTCAACGTCAGCGTGATGTGTGTCACGTGCCACAACCCGCATCAGGTGACTCCCAACCCCGCGCAGCTCCGCAATCCGATCGCGTCAACCGCCAATTATTCCATCACCGCTTCTGGAAACTTTACCAAACAATACAAAACCAACATCAACCTCTGCGCCCAATGTCACAATGACCTGGCGGCTTCCTGGACGAATTCCGTCGCGCCTCCGCACCACTCGCCGCAGTACAATATGTTGCTCGGCACAGTGGGCGTGCTTGACACGGGCGCGCCTCCAAACCAGCCTGGGTCGCACGCGTTGCTGGTGACCAATCAGTGTGTGCAATGTCACATGCAGACGGAGGATTCCGCAGGCGGGCAGCCGGCGATCACGGGTCACAGTTTCCGGATCGAGCTCTACGACACGTGCCTTCAATGCCATCCATTCGCGCCGGAATTGCTGGCGGAGT